>NZ_JAUBTU010000068.1:0-39773 GCF_036705085.1 Microcoleus sp. B6-A1 | reverse complement strand
CGTCCCGCCCGTCCAAAAAGGACGGGCGGGACGCCCATCCCACAAACTTGTGGAAGTTATTTAATTCTCATTCCATATCAAGTCCGGTCGAGCGACCGCGATTTTCGTAGGGGAGGGTTCGCCAACAATACCTGCCAATAATTGACAATCTCAAAAACCCGCCCCGACCGGGATATTATGGTTAATCGATCGCACATGATATCATTCACCTCCTCACAGCCGATCGCGCTAAACTAAAAGTAGCAATTCTCCTATCCAGCAGCATTGAGAAAATTATGCAGTGCGAATTGTGCGATCGACAAATGGAAGCATTAACCGCCCATCACCTCACCCCCAAACAAAACACCAAGCGCAAAAACGAAGATCCCAGCCCGACAATCGACATTTGCTCAGCCTGTCACCGTCAGATTCACTCTCTATTTGACAACAAACACCTCGCCCAAGAGCTCAATACCCTGGAAAAGCTCAAAAATGATCCTGAACTCCAGAAATTTCTCTCTTGGATTAAGAAACAAAAAACCGACAAACGCATTCAAGTACGCGGCAAAAAAGCTTGATTGCAGGGATCGAGTTCAGATATATAGTCCTGGCCGCAGTTACTGTCTGCCGCCCGGTTTCTTCATTAATTTTTCGTTTCCTAACCCAAAATTTTATAGAGAAACCCGGTTTGTTTGCGTAAATCCTAGTATAGTGATTTACTTATTTGTAACAAGCTGCCAACAATTATCATGAACCTCACCTCCCTCGAACTCGCAAAAGACCGATCGCGCATCTTCAAAAACTACCTCCAAATGGAAATAGATGCCCAAGCTAACATCAACAAACTAGCTTTTTTAGACAGGGGCGTTGAAAAATCCCCTTACCAACAACACATTAAAAACTATCCCGATTATCTCAAACAGAAACCCGACGGCTTAAAAGTAATTAGCTCTATTCCAGGCCCCAATAATCCCCTCAAACCTACTCCGTTTCCCAGCCTGGGAGAACTACCTCAAATTAACTCTCAAGCTTTAAGTTTCCTCCACGCAGACATCAAAGAAGCCTGCGTTTGCATTGGTACTTTTGTAGATGGCAAAATTCAGGCGCAGTGGCTGGGAAAAAACGCACTTACCAAAGCTGAACAGTGGAGTGCTACTAAAATTATCGCACTCCTTAATATCGTCAGTCAAGTAAATACCAAATATCCAGACTGCGACATTGACAACTGCGTTGTTAGAGATGGCAACGGGCTAAGACACGATTTTTACTTTTACGATTTAGCAAAAGATATGATTAGCTATGCCTCCAATATAGCAAGTTCAAACTCCTTAGCTGCGATGTTCAAACGCTTCGATACTCGCATAGGACTAGAGCAATGGCTGAAGAGCGCTACTGGCAATAATGACCTAATTTTTCGCGGCGATTACGGCGAAAATCCTTATCACAACAACCCCAAAATCTTCGATCTCACCAAAAAACAAGTGCTGCTAAGTGCGGCATTAAACAGCACCAAACAAAGTAATACCGTATCTGCTTATGATTTAACCAGGCTAATTTCCATGTTAGGATGGCACTTCCACATCGAACAGCGATCGCGCATGAAAGGATCTCAGTGGAACAGTTTAGAAAGCATTGTCAGAGCAATGGGACATGACAGCGCTCGATATGTGGACGTAGCAATTAAAACTTTGGGGATGGATACTCTCATCACTTCTCCAGTAATTATCTCAAAATTGGGTTACGGACTGAGCTCGATCCGGGGAACCCTAGAAACAGTTTATGTGGCTTTAGTGCGGTTTGTTGACGAGCGGCCGAAAGCGGCGGGAAAGCCGGCCAAACTCAGAACTTTAGCCATGACTTTGCGGGCAGAAAAAGTTTTAGACGGTTCCAGTGTCGATCGCTTGGCGATCGAACTCGACGCCAGATTTTGCGCCGAAATCACGGAAATTCTCCGCCGGTTGTTTGCGGAAGAATTTTAAAGGCGGGCGATCGACTACTTAGAAAGTCGGTGAAACTTGCGATAAAGCATCCTCTCCACCGGCTTTCCTCCCCGCAAATGTTGCTCAGTTATTGCCGCAACTTCCTCCTGACAAACACCGCTGTACCAAACCTCTTCTGGTAGTACCAACACCATCGGCCCGTTGCCGCACTGTCCCAAACAACCGCTAGCAACAACTTCAACTTCTGAGGGCGACAATTTCTGAAAAGCTGCCAGTACCTTTGCTGAATTTTGCTTGCGACAGGTGCGGTTCTGGCAAACAAGAACTTGCCTAGAAGATTGGATAATTTTCATATTTTTTAGTTGACAGTCGGCTGAATATATGCTACCTTTTTATCATGGGAATAGGTGTAGCCATATATGCCCAACTTGTAGGAAAGTCGTTAAAAACTTTGGACGGGCTAGAAGCCCATCCCACAACTCATTAAACTTGAATTGCATTCAATCGCTTTGAATTCCTCAAATTATCGTGGGGAGTAGGGGCCCTAGCGTCCCGCCCGCCCGAAAAATACAATTTAGATGCGGGACAGCTTAAGACTTCAGCGCACCCTACGGTTAATCTGGTGACAAGCCTTTGGAAGCCAACCATTGTCTATCGAACAAACGCGACTGATACCGAGCCCCGCCGTCGCAGAGTACCGTAACAATCGTATGTCCAGGCCCCATTTGCTTCGCTAAAGCCACAGCCGCCCCCACATTAATCCCCACAGAACCGCCCATAAACAGCCCTTCTTTCCTCAGCAGTTGGTAAATCACCCGGACAGCTTCAGTATCGTGAATTTGGATGGCGTCATCTACCGGGGCATTCTCCATATTTGCAGTCACGCGAGTCGTGCCAATTCCCTCAGTAATCGAACTACCTTCAGTCTTAATTTCCCCAGTTTTGAAATAACTGTAAAGCCCGCTGCCCATCGGGTCTGCCAAGACAATTCTCACAGCAGGATTTTTTTCTTTCAAAAACATTCCTACGCCAGCAAAAGTGCCGCCAGTACCAGTAGCTGTTACCCAAGCATCAATTTTGCCGTTTGTTTGTTCCCAAATTTCCGGGCCAGTCGTCTCGTAATGAGCTCGGCGATTGGCTAAATTGTCAAACTGATTGGCCCAGACAGCATTCTCCATTTCCTCCGCCAATCTTCCCGACAATTTGACATAATTATTTGGGTCTTTGTAAGGAACAGCGGGAACAGTCCGAACTTCAGCGCCCAAGGTTTTCAAAGCATCGATTTTTTCTTGAGATTGGTTATCGGGAATCACAATCATACATTTGTAACCTTTCGCGTTGCAAATGTGTGCCAAACCGATGCCAGTATTGCCCGCAGTGCCTTCAACAACAGTGCCGCCCGGTTTCAGCAAGCCTTTTTCTTCTGCGTCTTTGATGATGTATAAAGCAGCCCTATCTTTAACGGAACCGCCGGGATTGAGAAACTCTGCTTTACCGAGAATTTCGCAGCCAGTTTCATCGCTGAAGCTGTTTAAGCGAATTAGTGGTGTGTTGCCGATTGTGCCTACAAAGCCGTTTTTAATATCCATATTTTTTGCGTTTTTGCATCCTATTATTAATTTTTACAAGAAGTTGATATTTATTGCTACCAGTTCTACCAAATCTTGCTCATATTAAGTACGAATCCCGGCAAAACGGGGTCGCCGCTAACTGTAGCCGGATTCTCCAAACATTCTTCGGGCAAACCGGGACGGTAAATATAAACTCTGCGATTTTTGCGGTCAATTAACCAGCCTAACTGCACTCCTGGTTCTCTCATATATTCTTGCATTTTTTCTTGCAATGGCTTGAGATTGTCAGAAGCCGACCTCAGTTCTACTACAAAATCCGGGCAAATAGGTGGGAATTTATCTTGCTGTTCTGGTGACAAAGTATTCCACCGTTCCAGTTTAATCCACGAGGCATCTGGAGACCTGTCACCCATTGAAAGCTTAAATCCCGTACTGGAGTCAAAACACATACCTGTTCCATCTTGGCGAGCCCAAATATACAACTCTCCAAAGACGCTACCGCTGCGATTTCCTGTTGTTCCACCAGTAGGGGGCATAATTAGCAATTCTCCCGATTTGTTGCGTTCAATGCGTAATTCACTATTGATTTGACAGAACTCGAAAAACTCGTCTTCTGTCATTTGCAATTTTGGCGGTATTCGCAACACAATTGTTGATGACAGCATTTTGCCTTTCCTCCAATCTAAAGTGTTTACACAAGATTGCACAATTTCTTTGTTTGTAGTTAGCACTTGAGTGCTCGAAAATCAGGATTAAGGACTCAATTCCTAACTATAAGCTGGTGTGGGATCAATTCCGGTTGTATCGGAATGATTAAACCACAGAGGGCACAGAGAACACAGAGAAAGAGAAGAGAGAGATGCATAATTCCGATGTCAACGGATTTGATATTACGTGCGAATTATAGAGGTAAGGTGCTCCGTGGGCACCTTACATAATTAGGTTCTGCGTCCAGGAATGTTAAACCTATTTATTCGGCTGAGGAGTCATCCGCAAATAAGGCTTAATCGGCGTATAACCTTTAGGAAATTTCTCTTCCAACTCTTTCGGGTCGGTAATCGAAGGTACGATGACGCAATCGTCGCCGTCTTTCCAATCAACCGGAGTCGCAACGCTGTATTTGTCGGTAAGTTGCAAGGAATCAATTACTCGCAAAATTTCATTGAAATTCCGACCAGTGCTCGCGGGATAAGTAATGCTCAAACGCAATTTCTTTTCCGGGTCAATCACAAAAACTGTGCGGATTGTTAAGTTGTTTAGCGAGTTGGGATGGATCATGTCGTAAATGTCGGAAACTTTACGATCGCCATCTGCTAAAATCGGATAATTGAGGGTGACGTTTTGAGTTTCCTCAATATCTTTAATCCAGCCCATGTGAGAATCCACATCATCGACGCTGAGGGCAATGGTTTTAACGCCACGCTTTTCAAATTCAGACTTTAGACGGGCCACTGCACCGAGTTCTGTGGTGCACACTGGAGTATAGTCTTTCGGGTGAGAAAACAACACCACCCAGCTATCCCCAGCCCAGTCGTAGAAGTTGATTTCCCCTTCAGACGAAGCTTGGGTAAAGTTGGGAACTGTATCGCCTAATCGCAGAGTCATAACTGATTTCCTCTAATTTTATTTAAGGACTGTTCCTTATCATGCCATAATAGCCCGGTTTCTCGATCGAGCTGTAAAGGATTCTAAACTTTTTGGTCGATCGATCGGCAATTCCACTACTCTAATCTATGTGTGGCTTATACCGCTAAATTTTCTTGCTATGCTTTACTTTCTGCTGAAGGCAATACAGCCTATTTTAGTCCCGCTGTGTTTTGTGTCCGCCTGGGGTTTAGTTTTTTTGATATTTTCGAGTATCGGGCGTACTGTCGCCGACTCCCTGCGCCGAGCTCAGCGGATGCACCAAATCCCTTGTGCTAACTGCGTATTTTTCACCGGCGACTACCACCTCAAGTGTCCCGTTCAGCCTACAATAGCTTTATCTGAAGATGCGATCGACTGTCCTGATTATCGAGGGCATTCGGGAATTTACGGTTAAAAAATCCGATCGCCGCTTTACATATTTCTTAACATCTCTAGCTCTTTCAATTAAACTTAAGTTGTGGTAAAGAGATTTTTAGGAGTGTGGAAATAATGCTAATTCAAAAGCTAAATGCCTGCGACGAGTTTATTGCTGGCGACGGTACTCAACTGCGAGAATTGCTGCATCCAGACAAACAAGCTGTGGATTTGCGTTACAGTTTAGCCCACGCCACTTTGCCACCGGGACAAACTTCTGTGCTGCACTCCCTGACTACTTCTGAAGTTTACTACATCCTCAGTGGCGTTGGAGAAATGCACATCGACGAGGAAAATCAATTCGTGGAAGCCGGAGATGCAGTTTACATTCCCCCAAACGCCAAGCAGTTTATTTACAACTGTGGCACAGAGTCGCTAATATTTATTTGTATTGTCGATCCCGCGTGGCGAAAGGAAGACGAGACAATTTTCCAGTAATATCATGTCCTATCGAGCGATTAAAAGGGCGGGTTTTTGAGATTGTCAATTATTGACAGATATTTTTCGTGAACCCGCCCCTACCGTATTAGGGGTCATCGACCGGAGATAATATAATTATGCTCGTTACCAGGCTCTGCCCGGTAACGCATATCTAGAGGCTCTGCCTTTACTGAAAAAAACATCATCAACCGAAAATCTCTTTTAACAACAACAGCACCCAGCCATATGTACCGAGTGATTTCCTCTTTTTTCAACTTCGATGTGGAGTTGCAATAATCCTCGGATTCATTTGCATTGCTCCCGTCTAATTAGTTGAGGAAGTATCAGCTTTGTTGGTGGGTGCTGCTATTGGTTTTTAATGAGACAGATGTGAGATTAGACAGCGTTTTACTCCTTAGATTCTATTGTGAACTTCGCTGCGGTATCTAGATGTGGTATCTGTCAGAGAAGCTTTTTGTTCGCTTCATATTATTAATTTACCACCTTCTTCTAGAAGCGCAAGTACCTGCAACTAAACTTTACATTTTTAGAAGTAACTGCCGATAATTATGAAGTTAAATTAAGGATTGAGCTTTCTAGCTGCTCAGCTAAAATAGTAGAGTTCGGCTGTGCTTGATGCTGCGAGAAACGGCATAATGTGTGTATGAAAACAACCAAACTCATCAAACTGTGCGCCTTATCGCTCAGCATCTTTCTGCTGTGCAGCAGTGCAGTGACAGCCCAAACGACGGCGAACCCTCAACCTGGGCAGACTTACACGAATCAAGAGATTCTACAACAGTTGGTGAAAGCAAAAGTCGTGTATCTGGGAGAAACCCACGATAGCGCGGAAGACCACCAAGCTCAACTGAAGATTATCCGAGAAATGCAGCGGCAAAATCGGAAAATTGCGATCGCGATGGAAATGTTTCAGCGTCCCTTTCAAAGTGCGATCGACAACTACTTAGCAGGTAAACTGACTGAAGAGCAATTAGTCGAGCAAACAGAGTACGATCGCAGATGGCGGTTTCCCTGGGAATCTTACGCCCCCATTTTGCGGTTTGCCAAAGAAAATCAACTACCCGTCCTCGCCTTAAATACACCATCCGAAGTAACGAGAAAAGTTGCCACTCAAGGTTTAGAAAGCCTCACAGCCGAGGAAAAAAAGCACATTCCCCCAATATCCGAAATTCGCACCGACAAAGCCGAATATCGGCAACTGCTGCTAGAAGTTTACCAGCAACACCAAAAGGCAGGACAGGGAAATAGTACGGCTTTTGAAAGATTCTTGCAAGCCCAAGTTTTGTGGGATGAAACTATGGCGGAAAAAATAGCTGAATTTGTCAAAGCAAACCCCGACTATCAAGTTGTGGTGTTGGCGGGGAAAGGACACATTATTTACGGTTACGGCATTCCCAGTCGCGTCGAGAGGCGTTTGGGAGTCGGGAATGTAAAAGTGCGATCGGTTTTACTCAATTCCAATGACAATCCTGTTTTGTCGGCAGATAGACCCATTGCTGACTTTGTTTGGCAGCATTGATTTGATATGATCTCAAAAATATAACCCACTAAGCCAGAGCGAGAACCAAATCGTGAAAGTCAAGCGTCTAAAAATGAACTCATTCCGAGGCATCAGCGATTTGACCCTGGAGTTTGATACAGATGAGCCGACTGTGTTCATCGGTATCAACGGTGTGGGAAAATCCAGCATACTTGAGTGTTTGGCTATTCTTCTCTCCTGGCTGACCAAGCGAATTCAAACTCCCAATAGTAATGGACGTTCTTTCAACGAAGATGATATCAAAAAAGGATGGAAAGAAACTCACAACGAAATTACAATTTCAATCAATGAATGGTCGGAAGTTGTATGGTCTTTAAGCAAGGTCAGTAAAGGGCGAAGCAAGGATACTAGCAGCAATCTTGGGGACTTAAAAAAAGTTGTCGATCGCATACACAGTCAGTTAGATGCTAATTCTTACGCAGCATTGCCTCTGGCTGTTTACTACCCAACTAACCGTGCCGTACTTGATATTCCTTTGAAGATTAGGACGAAACATTCGTTTGAGCAGATAACTGTTTATGACGAGGTTCTCACGGGAGGGCAGATCGATTTTAGGCGCTTTTTTGAATGGTTTAGAGATCGGGAAGATTTAGAAAACGAAGTACGACTAAATGATTATGCTCAGTATCGCGATCGCGAACTAGAAGCAGTCAGATATGCGATCGAGAACTTACTAGACGGCTTTTCAAATTTACGGGTTAGGCGATCGCCTTTGCGAATGACGGCAGACAAACAAGGTGATGAACTGATCGTCAATCAACTATCCGATGGTGAAAAATGCTTGTTAGCACTAGCAGGAGATTTAGCAAGGCGTTTGGCGATCGCAAATCCGGATCGAAATTGCAATCCGCTTGAGGGTTCCGGCGTTGTTTTGATTGACGAGATTGAGCTCCACTTGCACCCAAAATGGCAACGGGCGATTATTCCGAATCTGAAAAAAACATTCCCAAATTGCCAGTTTATAATTACGACTCATTCGCCACAGGTCATCAGCGATCTCAAATGGGTTCATCTTTTGAGGTCAACACCTGAAGGAATTGCGATCGAGCGAGTACCCTCCTTTGGGAAAGATAGCAATCGGATTCTAGAAACGCTTATGGGAACTCCAGAACGTCCGCAGGAAATTATAGAATCTTTACGTGAATTGTTTCGCTTGATAGACAATGGCGAACTCGGAAATGCACGGCAATTGCGCCAAGAATTAGCACACCGAATTGGAGAAGAAGATCCTGAATTTGTGAGAGCAGATTGGCTAATTCAACGCAAGGAAATTCTCACTAAATGAAATATATTCAAAAGGGGAAAGAACCTCTAAATTTTTCCGAATGGAAGGCTACACAGAAGTCTCTCGGTGTCAACTATGATTACAAATATCTTTCCAACCCTGAGAAAGTATCGGTACACATTTCTTTGCTAAGTGAACAAGGCTATATTTGCTGCTACTGCTGTATGAGAGTTGAGCAAAGCAATAGCCATATTGAACATCTAGCCCCCCAGAGCAAGACTGATTCCGAATTATCTCTTGATTACACAAATATGCTAGGCTCTTGTGGCCGATATCCAAATTGGCCAGAGTATTGTGGCAATAAGAAGCAGAATCTTGCGATCGGGGTTTCGCCACTACAAGCCAACTGTGAAGAATTTTTTGATTACTCTAGCACTGGTGAGATACTGCCAACTGCTAATAATTTAGCTCATCAAAAAGATGCTCAAACAACCATTAAAGTTTTGGGACTCAATCATTATGACTTAACACAGGGACGAATTCAAGCATTTGAAGCACTGGAAGGAATAACACAGGAAGAGGCAGAATTATTAGCTCAAGTTTGTCAACAAATGAATGCACAAGGGCGATACCAGCCTTTTTGTAATGCAGTTTTGTATTTTCTCAAAAATTATTTTGGTGTTTCTTAAGTTTAATGTTACCCAAAGATTGCGCGATCGACGATCGGACTTAATATAAACTTGACCCCACCGCATCACCCGATCGCAGATTGCAGAAACTCGATGCACCAAGGCACACTTTACATATCGGTCATCCGTCGGTTATATTTACTACAAACCGCGCGCCCGGTGTGGGAGACTCCTCAGTCAATCGATTTTAGATTTTAGATTTTAGATTTTAGATTGAAGCATTGGCCCCACGGATAAATACGTTCGGCAAGTTTCATCGGATACAGGTTTTTTATTTCTGGGTCCTGAGTTTGCGCGTTGGAATGAATCACGTGGCGGGTATCCTGGATGCTTTCAGTCACGTCGGCCCGGTTTTTCATTGGTGACAATTTATTTAACTAATATATCTTAAGGAAAGAGACAGCGAGCGCCTTACTTTGCTAAAATTTATCTTGGAAATGTCAAGATTATCTTGTCAAAATATCAGGAAACACCGTGAACAATAGACCAAAAATACTTGCATTTGCCGGGAGTACCCGCGAAGCATCCTATAACAAACTGCTGGTAAAAGTTGCGGCGGCTGGGGCTACGGCGGCGGGTGCAGAAGTTACTTATGTAGATTTGCGCGATTTGCCGATGCCGCTATTTGACGAAGATTTGGAAGCAAAAGAGGGAATGCCAGAAAATGCCCGGCACTTGAAGGAATTGATGGTAGCGCATGACGGTTTTTTGATAGCTTCCCCGGAGTATAACAGTTCAATTACGCCTGTGTTGAAAAATGCGATCGATTGGGTATCGCGCCCAGCACCCGGTGAACCGGGATTGGTGGCATTTACTGGCAAAGTAGCGGTAATTATGAGTGCTTCCCCAGGGGGAATGGGCGGTTTGCGGGGATTGGTTCATTTGCGATCGATCCTGGGGAATATTAACGTATTGGTACTCCCGGATCAGAAAGCAGTACCCCAAGCTTTTGAAGCATTTAATGCTGACGGTACGATGAAAGATCCCAAACAGCAGGACTCTGTTGAAAATCTCGGTGCTAAGTTGTCTAATGTGCTGTCGAAATTAATCGCATGAGGCAATAAATTCATTTTGCAGTAGGGACACACCAATGTTGTGTCCCTATCCCAGCATCTGTTATTTTGCTGGCTGCATCAAGTGCGATCGCCTCGCAAAATTGCTACGATCGTAGTTGATTGGCTGTTATTCTCACCCCCAAATTAACATGACATTCACCGGAGATCCCGACTCAGCACCTGCTTTGCCGACAGCAGCAGAAGCAGCGGTTGCCAAAACCAGCAGCCGCGCTTTAGAATCGCACTTGCAAAATCATCCGTCTGGCGAATCCCTCAAATTGATATTAAACGAAAAAGAGGGAAAGACAATTGACATACCTGCCGCAGCATTGCCACTGCTGTTAGCGATTTTACAACAGACAAGCAGCGGCAATACTGCCAGGCTGATTCCAATTACTAAAGAACTTGATATCTGGCAGGTTGAGGTCATACTCAATGTCTCTCGCGAGTATGTGTGGCACTTACTAGATTCTGGCGCAATTCCTCACAAAATGGTACGCGGCTGTCGCCGGATAGGTTACGAAGATGTAATGAAATATAAAAAGCAGAGTTACGAAAAAAGTATGAAAGGGATGGATGAGCTTGTAGCTGAATCAGAAGCACTAGGCTTGTACGATTGAAGTATGGCTATTTTCACTGCTGTTTATGATGCTAACATTTTATATTCTGCACCGCTGCGGGACTTCTTCGTCCAGTTAGCAGCTAGCAAAATAGTTGATGCCCGTTGGACAGAAGAAATTCACAGCGAATGGATGAGAAATGTACTTCTCCACCGTCCGGATATCACGTCGGAACAGCTTGCCAGAACCAAAAACTTGATGAATGAAAATGTTGAAAATTGCTTAGTGCAAGGTTATGAGCTAATTATACCTGAGTTGGAACTTCCCGATCCGGGCGATCGGCACGTTCTAGCAGCAGCAATTCATTCTCGCGCGGATTTTATCGTTACTTTCAATCTCAGGGATTTTCCTGCTGAGAATCTCAAACAATATAACATTGAACCGCTGCACCCAGATGACTTTATCCTGCGCTTTCTCAACTTAAAGTTTGAAGGTGTATGCAAAGCAGCGGAGAAACAAAGAATCCGGCTTAAGAATCCGCCAAAAACGCCGGACGAGTATTTACAAACGCTGGTAGAATTGGGACTGCCGCACTCAGCAACTCGGATGCGAGAATTGTGCTATTGAGATTAGTGCGATCGCAAATCACAGACTTTTCCGAGTTTCTTCCAAGCTTTATTCTTGTATCTTCCCACAGGCTAACTCTTCGACCTAGCCAATATACCACTCATCTACTTATTCCCACACCGCAGTAAACGTATTTTCCATTGTGCCTCTACTTGAAAACGGGTATAATTTTATTTCCTAGAAATAATAGCTCGTGAAAAACTTACCACAAATTGTACCAAAACCGCATCACCCGATCGACGTAAAACAAAACCACCCGATCGCAGATTGGCAGAAATAGACAAGAGTAGGCATACTTGAACCATCGGTCATCGGTCGGTATATTTCTTCCAAACAGCACGGCAGGCGTGGGAGACTCCTCCGTCACGCCTGCCCTGCAGTTTTATTTGATAATTGTTCGATTTCCTACGGGATAGCTTCGCTTAACCTAAATTACCCCATTTTTTTCTTCTTCCAAGCCTCCACAAACGGCAAAAACACCGACACCAACTCCTGCCGATTCATCACCAAAGTCGGATAAGAAATCCTGCCGTAATTCTTCCCCACTTCCAGCGGAAAAATCCCCTGAGATTCCAGCGGTAGCCAAACCGCACCAGCAGCCTTCACAATTACCCAACTCCCCGCAATATCCCAAATTTTCGGAGTCGCTTCCACCCCTCCCATAGCCACACCCGAAGCCACAGTCAAAAAATTGTAACTAGCCATGCCCAACATCCGAATTTTACTCGGAAGATGAGGCCCGATACCCACACTTCTGGAACACAAATTAAAAATATGATTCCCGCTCATCTTATCAGCAGTGGGACAAATCGGCCGATTGTTCAAAAACGCACCTTGAGGCATATTTGCCAATACATTGTCGCCCGCCAAATCCCCTGCATAAAAACCGTGAAAAAACTGATTCACCGGCGGCAAATGCACGCAGCCAAAAACCGGAGTTCCGCGATACAATAAACCCAAAGAAATCCCCCAAATCGGAATTCCCCTAGCAAAATTAGTCGTAGCATCCAGAGGATCAACAACCCAACACCATTCATTCTCTGGGAAAACGTGTTCTCCTTCCTCACTCAAAATCCCGTGACTGGGAAAAGTAGATGAGATCGCACTTCTAATCTCCGCATCCGCCCAATTGTCAGACTGCGTAACCAAACTCCCATCATCCTTCTCATCTGCTTGTGCAGAACCAAAATCTTTCAAAAACTGCTGGCCGACTGTCTTGACAGTAGTCTGAGAAAAACTTAAAATAGAATCCCAAAAATCTTTCATTTGCAGTTTTTTTGTATTAAGGACTGAAGCCCTTGATTAACAAGAGAATGAGGACTAAAGTTCTCACTACAAACCTTAGTCTAATTCATTTTCAAGAATAGTGGCGATCGCACTTTTAGCATTATCCTGAAACTCCCGAACATCCACCCTACCCAACAACCAAACAGCCAGAATCATACCCACCGCCGGCACCGCAAACACCAACCCGTAAGCCAACATCGGCACCCCAAACAAACTCCTGCCCAAATCCAAAATAGCACCGCCACTAATCGTCGCCACACCCCGCGCCATCGCCTGCGACAAACCCCAAGCACCAATAAAAGTCCCCGCCGTTTCCGCCGCAGTCAAATCCAACATCAAACTCAATGCACCAGTCGTCGTAATTCCCGAAGCAAAACCAAAAAACATTAAAGCCGACTTAAACACAATTGGATTACCAGTAAATCCCGATAAAATAATTAAACCAAAACAAGCCGCCACCGACAAACAGCCCAACCTAATCGTATTTTGCTTGCCAATGCGCGGCACAATTAAAAAACCAGTAGCGCTCAAACCGATCAGAGTACCTGTACCATAAATAGCATTCAACCGCGTAGTTTCCGAAATCGGCATCTTAAAAATTTCCCCGCCGTAAGGTTCCAAAACCGCATCCTGCATAAACAAGCAAATTGTCATAATCAGCAGGAAAGTAAAAAACAAACCGGTTTGGCGGCTAGCGGTCAAAATCCGCAGCGCACTTCCCAGAGTAATTTTATCTTCTCGATTCACTGCGGACGATCGCATCTTGTACCGCGAATACTTTTTCTCAACGCCAAAAGTCGCAATCCCCACCAACAGCAAAACAAGCGCTGGCACCTTCACAAACAAACCATTAATCGAAGCCTGCAACACTTCCCGTGGCACATCCCCATCAATTTGTTTCAGCAAACCGCTGCTAATAATCGCCCCGATAATAATACCAACCATCAGCATCGACCACACCACACCCACCAACTTCGATCGATCCTCCTCATCCGAAACATCCACCAACAAAGCAGCAAAAGGAGTCGAACTCGAACAAATAGCAATACCATAAAGTGCAAAAATCAAACCCAACAAACCCACCCAACCGTAAGTAGGAGTAGTCCACCCCACAGCCTCCAAACTGCTGCCCAAGCGCCACATCACCTGCACCGCCAAAAAAGCAGAAATCACAAACAAAACCCCGCCCATCCACACATAACCCGTGCGGTGATGGCCAAACAAAGGCCTAGCATCAGACATTTGCCCGAACCACACCCTAGCCGGGGCGACAAACTGGTGCATAGCCAGCGTACCAGCCACCACAGTAGCCGGAATCGCCAACTCCTTAATCATGACGCGATTGAGCACCCCCAGGGTCAAAATCGACATCATGCCCAATCCCATCTGAAACAAACCCAACCGGAACATAGTCAGCAGGGTAACTCTCTTGATAGCAGGAGTCGCGGAATCTGTTAATCTTGAATCTGGTAAACGGTCGATCGACATAACTACTCAAATAAACACATCATTTGCACTTATAGTAACTGAGATATCGCCACCAGCCGCCTTTCCTCCCCCGGCTAGAAGCTCGATCGGGATTATTCGTATAAATTCATATAAAAATAAAGAGAATCAATAACTGTGGATTTACCAACCGTGACAACCATTACCCTAGGACAAAACGGCCCAGCCGTCATTCCCCTGTGCGTCGGAACTTGGGCTTGGGGCGACAAACTATTTTGGAACTACGGCAGCAACTACGGCGCCGCCGAAGTCGAAGCAGCATTCAAAACATCCCTTGACAACGGAGTCAACTTTTTTGACACAGCCGAAGTCTACGGTAACGGCTTGTCAGAAGAATTGCTGGGGCAGTTTCTCAAAAAAACCACCCAACCCGTGCAAATAGCCACCAAATTCGGCCCCGTACCTTGGCGGATTACAGGAAAATCAGTTTCCCAAAGCTTGAGTGCCAGTTTAAAACGCTTGCAAGTAGAACAAATAGCCCTCTACCAAGTGCACTGGCCCTTCACTTTTTTACTGAGTCAAGAAACCCTGATGAACGCCTTAGCCGACGAAGTAAAACAAGGCAGAATTCAAGCAGTAGGAGTCAGCAACTATTCAGTAGAACAGATGCGCCAAGCCCACAAAATACTAGCAGCCAGAGGCGTTCCCCTAGCAACAAATCAAGTCCGGTACTCATTGCTGTCGCGGCAAGTAGAAAAACAAGGAATTGTGAGTGCAGCCCGCGAATTGGGCGTCACAATTTTAGCATACAGCCCCTTAGCCCAAGGATTGCTCACCGGCAAATACACAGCCCAAGAACCACCTACAGGAGCCCGCAAAATGGACTCCCGCTTCAGCAAAAGCGGCATCGAAAAAATTGAATTAGTCATGTCCACCCTGCGGAAAATGGGCAGAAAGCGCGATCGTACGCCCGCCCAAGTTGCCCTAAACTGGTTGATATGCCAAAACGGAGTCATCCCCATTCCCGGCGCCAAAACCGCCAAACAAGCCCAAGAAAATGCAGGCGCGTTAGGCTGGAATTTGAGCCAAGAAGAAGTCAATCAATTAGAATTAATGACACGTCCCTGGCGAGAATAAATTTGTTAATTGTTGACTGTTGACTGTTGACTGTAGGTTGTTCCCTGTTCGCCGTAGGTTGGGTTTTACTTCACTCTACCCAACCTACAGTTCACTTTCTTCTCCCCTTTTCCCTCTTCCCTCTTCCTTCTCCCCTCTCCCCTCTTCCTTCTTCCTTCTTCCTGACATCCGTTACATCCGTTACATCCGTTACATAATCCGTTGCCGAACTCCCCTCTTCCTTCTTCCTGACATCCGTTACATCCGTTACAAAATCCGTTGCCGAACTTTGTCTTACTATGAAAATCTTAACTGACTGGGGCTTCACGCGCGAAGGCTGGCGCAACAACAGCCGCGGCGAATATTTAGTTTTGCTGCAAGGAGGATTGCTCACAGGATTTGTAATCTTACCAGTTTATCAACTGCCAGGATTAAAAATTCAATCAACCCACTTACTTTATATTATCTGGTTTATGGCCAGTATTCTCGGCTTAACCGGATTAATTTTCATCATCAAAGGATTGATAGACTTAGGAAAAAACCTCACACCTTTACCATATCCCAGAGAAGACGGAGAATTAGTCCAAACAGGCATTTACGGAATAGTGCGGCATCCATTATACAGCGGCTTAATTTTAGCAGCCCTCGGCTGGACACTTTTTCAAATGAGCATATCCCACTTAATAGCCAGCGCACTATTAATAATACTTTTCGAGATCAAAGCCAACCGAGAAGAAACCTGGTTAACCAAAAAATATCCAGAGTATTCAGAGTACCGCCAAAAAGTCAAAAAACTAATTCCCGGAATCTATTAACAGTTCGATCTAAAAACCTCGCTGTCAACAGTCAACTGTCAACAGTCAACTATCTAAAGACCATTACCAATCAGAATAAACGGTGCCCAGTAGTATGGATGATGCAAACGACTGGCCACTGACGGTTTCAAACCGCTGCGAGTTTGAGCTAAAATTGATAAATTGGCCGATCGACCCAACACTGAATCATCACCTGTAATTAAGGCTATTTGCGCTTTTTGCAAAGCTTCTGCCTTTTTATTTCCCGACAGCAACGCCGTATAAAAAGCTGTCATCAACGCTTGAGTGCCGCCATCATCTACTTTCCATAAAGATGCGATCGCAGCTTTTGCTCCTGTTTCCTGTATCTGGTAGCCAAAACCTAAAATTTCTTCTCCATTACCTAGTTTACCACCTATCCCCGTCTCGCAAGCACTCAATACTACCAAATCTACATTCAGTAGGTTTAAAGTTTGAATATCGGGCAGGGTAATTACATCCTCATCACCTAGCAAAATAAACGAATCTTCCGGTTGTCCGGTAACAAACATAGCATGAGTTGCCAAATGAATAATGTTATAATCTGGCAAACGCGGAATCATTGTGGCACGATTGAATTCCCGATCTATTAATTTTGTAGTTCCCGGCACCATCGCAGCTAAATTTTCCACTTCCAGCCCCGCAAATTGCAAGCCAGAAAAAGCAAATGGAGTAGACCCCCGTTTAAAAGTAGAACGACGCGCACCAAAAGCAGCCGCCAAAACGCGAGGTTGATAAGTCGTTTCTCCATTGAATTTTGTGAGGCTCGTAGCAGTAATATTATTAATGGCAAACCGCTGCCCCAACCATTGTTTACCATCATATAAAGCTGCTAGAGGAATGTAGCGCAACTGTCCATCAGGAGCATAAATAATGCTTTTAGCTTGTGCTTCACTCAGATCGTGTTCGAGGGGTTTGATTAACCAATTATAAAGTTTCTTAGCTGGGATTGTGGCATCGGAGTTGGGATCTTCCAAAGCCATGCGAAATTCCAGAATTGCTTGATTGAGTTCTTGTTTTTTAACTGCTACAGTACGTCGGAATGGGGGAGAGTCAGCAGTTGTTATTACCAATTCTAAACGGTCTTCTAAAATTAAAGGCTGAATCAATACGGCTTTTTTTTCTAACCGCTGCAATAGGTCTCCCCGTATGGTATTGAGTTGAGCTAGATTCACAGTTTGTACTCTAGGGCTGAGTTGTTGGAGAATGGCAACAATTTCAGGAGAATTAATAAATTCGTTGAATGTGCCGCGCATTTCCTGCTGCATTTGCCTGAGATTGGCAATTTCTTGTTGCTGCTCAGATGTGCGATTAGCTGGAGTAATTTTTTCTAATTCAGCCAGCTTTCTGCCTAGTTGAATCTCTCTATTTAAAATTTCATTGTGTCTGTTTCGGATTTGCTTTTCTTGAGGAGTTAAGGGAATACCTTGTGCTGTTTGTTCGTTTCCCCGAACGGAACGGAGATAATCTTCTATTTCTTGAATTTTGAGTAAATCGAGGACTTGTTGTGCTTCTAAAACTCGGTCTTGTTGCAGTAATAAATCGGCGAGGAGGCGGTAGGTATCGGCGACAGTTGTTGTATAAGAAAGCTGTTGTTCGGGGGGGAGAGAGCGCAAATCGCTGCGAATTGATTCGGTGACATTAACGGATAATTTATAAAAGGCTATCGCTACTTCTGGTTGATTTTGTTTCGCCAATACTTCCCCTATGTTACTAAGAATGAGGCGTTCTGTTTGGCGATCGCCAATTTCTCTAATAATTCCTAAAGCTTTCTGGTAAGAATTTAATGCTTGGTCAAATTGATTTAAACCTTGATAAACACTACCAATTCGATAGAGTGTTCTCCCAACCCAAGGCTTTTCTCCTAATTCTTGGGAAATTGATAATGCTTCTCTCAGCACTTCTAATGCTTGAACGTACTGTCCTTGCTCGGAATACACAGAACCTATATGATTTAAAGTACGACCAATACTTGCACGTTCGCTGAGTTGCCTCTGAATCAATAACGATTTTTCATAGAAATTCAGAGCTTTTGAGTATTCTTTGAGTTTTTCATAAACCGTCCCAAGGTTCAGAAGAGTTATTGCTTCGCCGGAGCGATCGTTCGCTTTTTTACGAGCAGCTAAAGATTGCTGAAAAACTACCAAAGCTTGAGAACTTTGTCCTAGATAACTGTAAACTACTCCAATATTATTTAAAAGGCGACCACTACTCGATATATCGTTATCTTCTTGACTGATAGCAAGGTTCTTCTGATAAAAATTAAGCGCCTGAGAATATTCCGCTAAACCTTCATATACTACCCCTATTCCATTAAGAGAGTGTGCAATATTTACCTTGTCGCCAATTTCTTCATGAATTACTAAAGCTCGTTGATAAAAGTCTAGAGCTTGGTAATATTGTCCTTGTCGGTAATAAGCGTTAGCTATTGCAATCATACTTTTTCCCACTCTTACTTGGTCATTTAATTCCTGATGAATAACTAAAGATTTTTGTAACAATGGGAGAGCTTGGGAATATAAATTTAGTTGAAGATAAACAGCACCAATTGCATAACTAGCTTTGCCAATACCTGGGCGCTCGCCATTCTTTTGGTAAATTGCTAAAACTTGTTTGTAAATCTCTAATGCTTCTTGATACTGACTTTGGTCATATTTTTGCATCCCTGTTTCAAAGAGTTTTTCAACTTCAGTTTTAGGTTCCCCAGTAGTTGAATTTTGTGTAAAATAAAAAAAATCTGGTTGAAAATCAGAATTAATTATACAAGATTCCTCCGATTTAGTTACTATCGGTAATCCTGACAAGTGCCCTATTGATAATTTTAGTGTCACCAATAAAAAGCCAACCTGAACCGAGTTAACAAACATATAAAAGGGCTATATCTAGTTTTTAAAGAATACAAATACTTCTCCTAAAATTGGCTAATTGCAAATACAGCACTTTTGAGTTTATGAATTACACCCCAGAAACCAGGTTTCTTCAAGAAACCTGGTTTCTCTGTACCTCACATACCTGAAAACGGCTGTATTTGAGTAATGATTGTTTCATTAAGGAGAGGGCGTTGGCGTTGGAGGTGGCTCTGACACTTGCGGTGCCGCTCTCCGAAAGTTTGAATCTCCAGATCTTGAACGACGGGGCGTTGGCGTTGGAGGTGGCTCTGACACTTGCGGTGTCGCTCTCCGAAAGTTTGAATCTCCAGATCTTGATAAAGGCGGTGGCGGTGGAGATGGCTCTCCCCGAAAGTTTGAATCTCCAGATATTGGTAAATTTGACTCTTCTAATTCTGGTAATAGTGACTCTAAGGAGAGCCTGCATATATCGGCAATATTAGCTAGAGTGTATGCTACACCACTTAGATCGCCAATTTTCTGATAAATAGCTAAAGCAGCTTGGCAAAGTTGTAAAGCAGCACTATAGTTTTTTGCTTCAACCTCCTTGTAAGCTTCCTGAAATAATTCATCAGCTACCTGAATCGCAGATTTGTCATCGCTCATTTTCGTTCTTGCCTCTCACCTCATGATTTCCAATTTCATACTCACTCTAAAAACTGTTCTCCGGGAAAAATCAAAATTTTCTCTAAATTAACTCCCCAATCCTCCGGCAAAGCGTTGCGGTTTTGCCAAACTTGCCTTGAGTTTGGCAATCTGCGTTTCCAGTTCCTTAACTTTTCGCGTATTTCCTAAAGCTTTGTGACTGTTTATGGCTTGCGTCAACCAGCGAAGTGCTTCTTGCTTTTCGCCGATCGCCCCGTACAACTCCCCCAAAGCCTCCTCTAACTGCGCTTGCTCCCCGATGTCTTTGGCTGCACTAGCTAATTCCTGTGCTTTTAGATAATTGCTCTCCGCCAGCAATGTCACCCCTTCTTGCCAGTATAAATCGCCGAGCTTGCGATAGGCAATAGCTTCTTGAAAACCCGTTGCTACCAATGCTTCCAATGTCTCGATCGCCTCAGATTTCAAATCCGAACCGATGTAAAAATAAGCACGTTGCAAAGCTTTGGTTTTCTCGGCAATTTTTTGACTGTTAATTTGCTCGATCGCCCCTTTCACCAGTTGCTTTTGGGTCGGTGGTAGCATTCGGAAGCTTCGATCGCCCAGTTTTTCCTCGTCAGATGTCCTGCCGTTCTCAGCTTTTACCACCAGTAAATACACAAATCCCGGTTCCAGTTGTGGTGTTCCCGGATACACTACCTCATTTCCATTAACTTTTGTTTCCCAAATTGTGCGATCGCCTTTCACTAAACTAACAGTATAATTATTAACACCGGGAACTTTATTCCAACGCAATTTCGGTTGATCGTTCAGCAATAAAGTGCGTCGGGGACTGATAATATAAGGAATTAAGACATCAAGAGGCCCGCGAGGATCGGCAGTATAATCCTCACAGTCGATCGCTAGCATTTCCGGTCGATCGATACCTGAAACTTGAGGATGCAATCCATTAATTATCGGATCAACTCTTGACGCTGTGACGATCGGGATTAAAGGCGTCAGCCCAAAAATAGCAAAGTAAGTAAATGTTTTGCCTTTGAGATTGATTGCTGTCAGCTTGGATGGATGATTATTTTTCATGACCTAAATTATTTTTCATTGTTCGCGATAGCGAAGCGATCGCATAAACTTTGGAAATCTTCATTAGTCCTCTAAAAGAGGACTTGTGCTTTGAGGCAGGGGTTTAAACCCCTGCCGGACTATCGGAGATACGCTATAACTTTAAATTTTGAAAATTTTTGCTGAATTCTTGCAGCACCCATCTCTGTTCTTCAGGAAATTCAGATGGCAATTTATCATAGCACTTTTTCCAATTAGATATAGATGCTTGTTTATTGCCTTGACGTTCTAAAAGAACAGCTTGCAAACAGTAAGCAACAGAGCGATCGCTAGCAATATTAATCGCTTTCGTCAGGTTATTGTTAGCCTCTTCATATCGCCCTAACTCCAACTGCGCCCAACCTAAATTTTTGTGTATAGTGTACGTTGTCTTAATATCTGTGGCAAGTGGTAAAGCTTTTTCTAACAGCGGTAGAGCTTTCGCATATTGTTTATCTAAAATTTCCAGTCGCGCCAAATTATTTAAAGCTTTATTAACACCTGCATTGATAGCAATTTGATATGCAGCGCGAGCCTTTTCATACTCTTGTTTGTCTTCATAAATTACGCCTAAGTTATAGTTAACTCTTCCATCATTTGCTTGAAATAATAGAGCTATTTTATAATATAATTCCGCATTATCTAAACGTTGATTTTTGTAATTACTCAAACCTTCTTTGTTAATATAAAATACTATCTGGGGTGAGAAAGTCCACAAACCGCCTAGCAAAAACAAGCTAGCTAGAGCTAGTTTGCCTACCCAGTTAAAACGAATCCTATCAAAAATAGGATTCGTTTTACTGGGTTCGATCGATTGTTTAATTTCTGGCAACGGTTTCGCCAATCTTTCCAAGGGCGATCGCGAGTTTACCCCTGCCAAAATTTGCAATATTTCCTGGCAAGTTTGCGGTCGCTTTCCGGGAAAAATCGCCATCATTTGGTCAAGCAAATTTGCCAGATCCGGTGAAACTTGCGTTGCTTTATCTCGCCATATTAATTCACCATTGTCAGGATTTTTAGGTAAATCGATCGGCACTTTTCCTGTCAGTAAATAAACAAAACTACGTCCTAAAGCAAAGAAATCAGATTGCGGTACTGCATGACCCTCTGCTTGTTCGCTTGGCGTATAACCAGCGGAAATAATCGCAGTCCCAGTATAATTTTCTTTTTGTTGTCGCAAGTAAGTTTCTGTTACTTCTCGCACCGCACCAAAATCAACTAATACCAATTTTCCATCCGGCTTTAACATGATATTGGACGGTTTAATATCTCGGTGAAAATACTGCTGATCGTGCAGTAAATTGAGAATTTGTGTGAGTTGATTTAACCACTCAATGGCTGTTTCTGTAGTTATTGGTTGATTCGCTCTTGCTAACATCCACTCTTGTAAATTTTGACCGGGTATTTTTTCCATTACCAGACATGGTAAGGCTTTGCTACTACCTTCAGGCCAAGTAAAATATCCGTCTGTTTCTACACGAGGAATGCCAGGATGCCTTTGGCTCATTAAGAACTCTGCTTCTCGCTGAAATAAAATGGTGGCTTTTTGCTTAATATCTGGGTTATTAAAGTTATCTAAATTCAAAACTTTTAATACTTTGATAATGCCACCATCGTCTACTTCAAAAATATCGCCAAAACCACCGCCACCAATGCGATCGATAACTTGGTAGCGACCTTGCAATATGAATCCTGGATGAATTAAGTTACCTGGAATCATAGAACCTCTTGAGAAATCTCGTTTTTACCTGATTCTAGATCCCCCTAAATCCCCCTTAAGAAGGGGGACTTTGAGAAGACTTCCCCCTAAAAAAGGGGGAATTTGAGTACATCCGGTCCCCCCCTTCTTAAGGGGGGTTAGGGGGGATCTAAGTCTAATAGTCAAACAGCATTCTTTAACCCTAGATTTTTTTACCAAATGATTTAGGCTCGCTATATTTCAGTTTCTCCTAGCAGTTTTAGAAAATTTTTCTCTGCATATTGAAGCTTTGGGGAAGGACACTCGCGCACTTTTGACAAAAGTTCTTTTAGCTGCATTTGATAATTATTATTTATTCGAGTTAAATCTAAGCGTTCTCGAACTTTGGTTAAGATCGGGTGTAGCTGAGTAATTTTAGTGTCCTTGAGTTCTGGCGATCGCTCGAAAGCATGACTTCCGATTAAACCTAGCTTGTCGGTGGATTGCGCTTCCATTGCTTCGAGAATATTTTGGCATATTTGTTCGATCGAATTATGGGTGAGATATTTCATCATCACGGGTTCGAGAGTGAATTTTGCTTCAGCACTAGAGGGAGAAAGCTCTTTTTCGATTAAGGAACGTCTTACCAAGGATTCTAATACTGTTAGTAATTCTGAACTAGAAACGCCTGCTGATAATTTTGCTTTCAGTTGGTTCCAGGAAATCGGCTGCTGTTCGATCGCCAGCCAGTACATGACAGCTTTTCCTAAATCCGATAACCGCTGAAAATGTTCGTTAAGTAGATTGGCAAAAATATCGCCAATAACTAAGGAGCTTTGACCCATAAATTGACTGATATTGCCATTAAACAACTCTTGAATTGTGGTAGCAGTAATTTTCAGTGCAGCAGGATTACCTCGGTATATTTGTATCAGTTCATCTAAGCCGTTTTCTGAGGCAGAAAAGCCAATGGCTGCCAAAAGCATTTTTGCATCTGTTGGTTTTAAGCCTTTAACTTGTAATGCACGTACAGCTAAGGTTTCGCCTGCTAAAGATGCAACCTCTACAGGCTTTTCTCGCGATAGGAGTAGCAAGCAGCTTTGATGCCTTTCTTCTGAGATTCGCCGCAATAGTTGACCGTACCCTTCATAACCATCTCCGTAATACCCAGCGATATCTCCACTTTGCAAAATCATTTCCCAATCATCTAGGATCAGCAAACAACGGCGATCGCGCAAACTTTTGATTAGGGAAGAAATTTGCTCGCCTATAGTAGTTAGCAGTTGCGTTTCTGGGGAACTGCTGGCAAATGAGTTCAACTCAGTCAAGATTGTCAGCAAGGGAGGTGCATGACGGAGACTGCGCCAAATTAGATATTCAAATTCACCCTGAAGTTGTTCTCCCAGTTTAGCAGTTAAAGCCGTTTTACCAATACCTCCCATACCCAACAGCGCCACCAAGCGACAGCGATCGCGGAGTACCCATTGACTGAGGGTATTTAATTCTGCGGCGCGGCCGAAAAAATTTGAGACTTCCGGCGCTTCACCCCAATCTTGGCATAAAGGAGTGCTTGTAACTCCTGAAACATCGCCAAAATCCTCGATGTTGACCAATTCTTCGGCTATTTCTGGTGCAATTGGCTGTGCGGCTATCTCTGACTGCAAGTGCGATCGCCTTTCCAATGCCGATCGAAAGTTTCTTTTACTGACTCTTTCCCCTAAAGCTTCCGAAAGCAGATTCCATAACTTGGGGCCCACATCTTGCATCAGGTATTCGGCAGCATATCCGTAAGCCTCTGCAATCTTATGATACTCCTGCCCTTCCCAAGATCCCCTCAGAATTATTACTTCTATATCTTTTAAGTGTCTGTTTGTTTTGGCAAAGACCGCGGTATCTGCGAGTTTCAGCCCTTCTTCAACATTCATAAGGTTAAAAATTTTTCATTGGATCTTGAGTATAACCTGAAGTTTACTGAGGTTTACTTAGTTAGACTGAGGTTGCCTCAGTTTTTTTGTTTTTGGATTGAACTTTAACAACTTAGGTTATCTATATCGACCGTACAATAACAACTCGCTACTGTATAAATATCAGCTCAAACACATGGTCTGAAGCCAAATCAATCGTTTACAACACTTACCTTGAGGTAAATTATGGCTGTCAATCATAACGTTCCGTATTTCAGTCAAGAAGATAACGAGATTCAGCCCTGGCGCACTTGCGGTGCTACAAGTGCGGCAATGTGTCTCAAATACTTTCAAGTTGCAGATTTAGGTTCCTTTCCACAGTACGAAGATGATGTTAAAAAACGTTTCGATCGGCAGGGAATAGATCACGGTTCTCCCGATGGCATCAAAAGATTGTTAGAGGGTTTAGGGTTGAGAGATAAGTTGACATTAAAGGGAAGTCTTTCAGACATCACTCGGTCTCTCGATTCTGGCGAGATCTGTATATTGCACGGTTTTTGGACGAATTCAGGTCACATTCTAGTTATTCGCGGTTATAACGCCAGTGGTGACTTTTTTGTGAATGACCCAGCAGGAGAATGGTTCCACTCAGGCTATCGGAAAAATTCCCGATTTTCACCAGATAACAAGGGCGAAAACAAGTTATACAGCGGTAAATTGATATCCTCCGCGGGCAATGCCTCTAGTTTGCGTGAAGCTTTATCTTTTTATGACAATTGGGACAGTAGCACGATCGAATCTACTGCAACAATGTGGCTGCATCGAATTTCTAAATAGCCGAAAAACTTACTGCGTTTGCAATTAAAATTGCGTCCGGTAAAGCCCCTGAATAAAAAAAGTTTGTAGTGAGGACTTTAGTCCGCATTTTTCCCAAACCTGCAACCAAAGACTGAAGTGCTTACTACAAACATCATTACTACTTGGAGAACTGAATATGACCATTAAAAAAGTCGAGTTACAAATCAATGACGGGATTATTGATAGCCCTCACCTGATTGACGAGGTAGAAATCCTGCAAAGGCGCTTGAAAGATTGGGGATTATTACCCAAAGATGCCAAAATTGACGGACTTTTTGGGTCTGTCACAAAAGCAGCAGTCGAACAATTTCAACGGATGCGCCCTGCTAATAAAAGCCAATTTGTCCCCGGCGGACTACAGGTAACAGGAAAAGTCGATCGCAATACCTGGGCTGAGTTGCTGAAAGTGAAGCCAGAAGAAATAATCATAGTTAGTCGCACACCCAAGACTTCGGATATGCCCGATGGATTCCCTAGCATCGATCGTATTTTAGATGTTGCTCAATGCCCATCCGAAATTCGCCCCTTTGCTCAGAAAAATTTGCCTCTTATTCTCAATCAATGTCTCAACGATGGAGTTGTCGATCTAGGGCAAATTGCCTATGTTTTTGCAACGGCCCAACATGAATCCCTTTTGGGACGGTTCATGATGGAATTAGCTGATGGGTCGGATTATGAAGGTCGCGAAGATTTAGGAAATACTGAACCCGGTGATGGCCCTCGCTTTAAAGGCAGAGGTTTTGTCCAAATTACAGGTCGTCGCAACTATCAAATCTGGAGCGAAAAACTCGGAATTAATTTGATAGATAATCCAGAAAAAGCCGCTCTCCCTGAAATTGCTGCCATGATTCTAGTTCGGGGAATGCGCGATGGTAGCTTTACGGGTGTAGGTTTGAGTGGTTCCATTGTGGGCGATCGACGCGATTTCTTCAACGCCAGAACAATAGTGAATGGACGGGACAGGGCTGACCTCATCGCGGAGTTCGCCGAGTCTTATTTCAACGCCATAGCCTAAACAGAAGTTGCCCCCTCCGTGGGGGAACTTCCACCTAAAAATTCAACAAGTAGGCATTCTGCCTGCCCGATGGTTACTTACCATTTCTATGTATATTTATGAGGTTAATCAAATGACACATTCTTCTATGGTTGAGACTCAAGCAAACGATGCCGATCGCGGAAAAGATTTTGCACAAGTTTTGCAAGAGGATAATGGAAAATACTCGACAATGCGAGCTATGAGTTTGATTGCGCTGATTGCAGCGATTGTGTTTGGCGCAATCACAATAACTACCAAAAACGCTGATGGCAAAGAGATTACAACTGCTTTTTTAGCTGCTGCTTTTGCACCAAAAGCTATTCAAAGATTTGCAGAAGGTTCTCCGTCTAAGTAAAGTCTAGTTAAGTCGATCGCACCTCACCCCTTCATCTCCTCACTAAATAACCAGAAATGAAGGTTGCAGGTGCGATCGCCCTCTGCTCTGATTAATGACAACTGACAACTATCAACTGACAACTGTCAACTGACAACTGACAACTGACTTTCATTCCTGTCGCCTACCATCAGGCATCACCGCACCCTTTAAATTCGCCCCTGCCAAATTAGTATCCAACAGCAAAGCATTTCTCAGATTAGCACCCTTCAAATTAGCACTTTCCAGATTAGCCATCCACAGATTAGCCCCCTCCAAATTAGCCCCCTCCAAGTCAGCGTTAACGAGAAAAATACCTTTCATAAAAGCACCTCTTAAGTTAGCCGTTCTCAAATTACTTCCTCCCAAATAAGCATCTTCTAAAAACGCATTTTCTAGATTGCTTCCCTCCAAATTTGCCCCTGCCAAATTGCTGCTTATCAGATAAACCCCAGCCAAATTTGCCTGTTTCAAGTTAGCCTTTACCAAATGCGCGCTCCACAAATTCGCATCTTTTAGGTTGGCTTTTTCTAAATTGACGCCTTCCAGAGAAACTTCGCTCAAATTCGCCCCGGAAAGATTGCAACCTTGACATTCCCTCGCTGTCAGCAATTGCCGGACTTGATGCTTGACTGACGAACGGTTCGCTGCGAAAATTATTAAACCTGTAGTTGCTAAGGCAATAATACTAAAAGTAGCCAGCCCGATCGCACTTACAATCTTACTTTGTCCCGCGCCTCTAAACATCCGCTTGCAGCCCCTAAAAATATTTCGATAATTGTTCGTATTTATAACCTAGTTCCTTCTTTCCCGTGCCCCTATGAAAAAACAGTTAAAATTTAAATTACTCGCGATCGCACTTCTTGTAAGCTTAGCAATAATCGGTGTCGGGTGCGATCGCCTTTTCACAAAACCCTTTCAACTTCCCGCCTCAGCCAAACAAGAACCCTGGCCAATTCAAACAGGCCTCCGAGCCGCCATCCTCCGATCCAACATACCAACAGTCAACCGCGTAGTTTTAGTACCCGACGAAGCCACATTTTTAGCAGCCATCCAAAAATGGAATCTCAAAGGAAACTGGCCTATTCTCATCGAAGACAAAAAATATGCCCCCATGTTTTTGCAGCGCTTTCAACCCGAAGAAATAGTCCGTTTGCCAAGCATCAAACAGCAACTGCCAAAAAATCAAAAACTCCAGCAATTAATGCTGAACGCCACAGCAGCCGCCTGGAATGCCACGGATACTCAAACCTTAAAAGCAAAATGGAAGCAACTCGGCTGGGAACCCCCAGGAGTAGTAATCACATCAGAAAATGACCCCGCACGCTCAGCAGCAGTTGCCTTAGCAGCCGCTCACGGCCAACCTTTAGTATTTCTAGAAGGCAACTTCGGAAAACCCAATGATACCCTCAATAACACACAGTGGAAAAATCTGCAACTAGCAGTTACAAAAGCTGTCGAATCAACCGGATTTTTTTATTCTCAACTCGCAGACCCGATCGACACAATAACCATTGTACGCCAACTAGCAGTCAAATATCAATCTCCAGAAAAACCAGACGAACAACTAGCCGTTACCGACGGTTTGGGAAGACAC
The DNA here is from genome assembly GCF_036705085.1 of Microcoleus sp. B6-A1. NCBI lineage: Bacteria > Bacillati > Cyanobacteriota > Cyanophyceae > Oscillatoriales > Microcoleaceae > Microcoleus > Microcoleus sp. B6-A1. The sequence continues at coordinate 11,368 of NZ_JAUBTU010000068.1, read as the reverse complement.
CCCAACGGCGAACGCTGGGCGGCTGTTGGCTGGATTTACGGTTCCGAGATACGATCGATCTATCAAGCCATGTCTGCCATATTTTTAGACAGCCAAACAGCCATGCTTTATGACAGTTACCCCAAGGAAGGAAATTGGGCAAAATATGAAATGGAGGAAGCAGCTAGCGGACTAAAAACCATAGGTTTAAATGTCCAAGTAGTGCAGAAACCAGAATCTAGCCTGGAAAAGTGGCGGAGTTTAGCTTCAAAACCGTGGACATTTGACTTAATATTAATGAATTCCAAAGGCTATCCAAAATCATTCCAAGTGGGCAACGGCGACGCTTTAGTTGAAGACATACCAAAACTCCAATTTCCCGCAGCAATCCACATGATCCACAGTTGGTCAGCAGCAGCGCCAGATGACACAAACACCGTTGCCGGAAGGTGGCTAGAGAATGGTGCTTACGCATATATTGGCAGCGTCAACGAACCTTTTTTATCGGCATTTATTCCACCTAAAATAATGGTCGATCGCCTAAAGCGAGGATCACCCTTTTTAATCGCAGCACGTCAGCTAGAATCCCCACCCTGGAAAGTCGCCACCATCGGCGATCCGCTAATGTCGATCGCCAAACCCAGACCAAGAATCCCGCCCACTCAACAACCGATATGATAGTATGCGCGACCAAGGAATTTAAAATTGGAGATTTGAGGTTTGTGGTTTGAGATTTGTGCTTGTAAGGTAAAATCTCCCATCGCCAATTCTTTAATTGGAAAGTTGTTTTTTACTGAGTTCTATGATATTGCTAGTTCACTGATGCGATCGGCCTAATACCAATTTTTTATGAGGCCCCGTAGAATCTGATCCCCCCTAACCCCCCTTCATAAGGGGAGTAGGGGGTGGGACAAGATTCTTCTCAAAGTCAACCCCTACACCCCAACAATCAGGGGTATGCGAGGGGGATCGAGATATGTGCAACTTCACATTAAATTGGTATAAGCGGCAAAACTATAAATATAGTTAATTAGGATTATCGCCAGAGTATATCTAAGTTTGAATGTAACTGAGCATACAATCACGCCAAATCCGCCGCTCCTCAGAATCAGTCATTCCACCCCAGCGGCCAGCCAAAAAAATTTACCCTAAAATACGCCTTAATATAAGTTGTCAATTCCCCTAAAATCACTCAAAATGAAAATAAGAAATAAATTGTAATATTATATAACTTCTCACCGAAGAATTAACCGCTAAATGAGAGCCATCCCTCCTGTGGATCTGCCGCCACCCGGGCCAACTGCAGCAACTCCCCAAGCCTCCCGCCTAAGCCCGCTATTCAACCGTCTGCACCCCAGCCCAGAAACCCTCCTGCTCATTCTCTCCCTAGTCATCGGGGGAGTTACGGGCGCAGGCGTCGTCACTTTTCACTACCTCATCCACTTCATCCACAGCCTGATGCTGGAAGACTTCATGGGGGCGATCGCGTCCAAAGGCTCTTGGACGCTAGCCTGCATTCCCACCCTCGGCGGAGTCATCATCGGGCTGATGCGCTGGCGGTTTCGGGACTTTGGCCCGAATATGTCTTCCTTAATTGCAGCCACCCGCGGCCTGCAAGAACTCTCCCCCCTCAAACCCATCACCAAAATGGTGGCAGCCTCAGTTTCCCTCGGCACCGGCGCCTCCCTCGGCCCGGAAGCCCCCAGCGTCGAAATCGGCGCCAACTTCGGAATGCTGCTGGCTCAAGTTTTACAGCTCTCCCCAGAACGGCAGCGCTTGCTCCTGGGCGCGGGAGCAGCAGCAGGTTTATCCGCCGGGTTTAACTCTCCCATCGCCGGAGTGTTCTTTGCCTTAGAAGTCGTGCTCGGCAGCACCTTCGCCACTTCGTCAGTCAGCGTTGTCTTGCTCTCCGCCGTAGTTTCGGCGCTCATCGCTCAAATCTGCTTGGGAGCTCAGCCGGCCTTTTCTTTGCCGATATACGATGTCCGCAGCCCCCTAGAACTGCCTCTGTACATGGGATTGGGACTTTTAGCGAGCGGAGTGTCTCTAGCCTACACAGAAGCAATTCAATTAGCCGAGGGCTGTTTTCAAGGAAAAGTCCGAGGATTTGCTTGGCTCGGACGACTGCCCCGGCCGCTTCACCCGATCATCGGCGGGGCCGCAGTCGGCTTAGTCGCCCTGCAATTGCCTCAAATTTTGGGTGTTGGCTACGAAACAGTCCAAGCGATGCTCCAAGATGTTAAATTTTCCTTGCCTTTGCTGTTGCTGCTGCTGTTTGTCAAACTGGCGATGACCGCAATTAGCCTCGGCAGTGGTTTAGTTGGCGGCATTTTCGCTCCGGCGATGTTTTTGGGAGCTTCCCTGGGTTCGGCTTACGGCCTCTTTTTGGAAATGCTGCCGGCAATGAGCGATCGAGTCGCTGGCCCTGCCGCCTACGCAATGGTGGGAATGGCCGCCGTCCTCGCCGGCAGCGCCAGAGCACCGCTGACAGCCATCCTGTTGATGTTTGAATTAACCCGCGATTATCGGATTGTCTTGCCTTTGATGGCAGCAGTCGGCTTGAGCGTTTGGCTGGTGGAGTGGGTCAACCGCCGATCGACAGCCCACAGCCTCAACCTTCAGCAAATGGGCGTAGACGTGGCTGTCAATACACCTATCAAAGCCAGAGAACAGTTGCAAGATTGGGAAGATGTTCTGGGCGATCGCATCGTCACAGAACTGATTTCTTGCCAAATTCCCCCCGACGGCGAACACAGGGACGATGAGCCTGTGCTGGCGATCGCCAATGCACATTTGCCGGAAAATGTCAAACCATTACCTGAAACAAAATCAGCAGTTTGACCCAGCTCAGATCCCGTTGCTTCGTCACAAAACCGATCGCCTTAAAGCTAAATCTGACAACTATGATATTTATCAACCCGAAAACCGATTACGCCTTCAAAAAAATATTCGGTTCCTCAGAAAGCAAAGAGATTCTAATTAGCTTTCTCAACGCCTTGATTTATGAAGGCAATCCCACAATTCAAGACTTAGAAATTATCAACCCGAATCTACCACCCAAACTAGAAGGCTTAAAAGATACTTATCTGGATGTGAAAGCCAAACTAAGCGACGGCACTTTAGTAATTATTGAAATGCAAGTGCTCAACGTCCAGTCTTTTGGGAAACGAGTTTTGTACAATGCAGCGAAGACTTACGCTTTTCAATTGGAAGCAGCACAAGGCTATCGATTGCTGAAGCCAGTAATTGCTCTGACAATTACTGATTTTGAAATGTTTCCTAACAGCCCAGAATTTATTTCCAGATTTGTGTTCAAAGAAGTAAATAAAAACTTTATTTATCCCGAAAACGATCTGGATTTAGTGTTTGTAGAGTTGCCAAAGTTTACCAAAGGACAGGAGGAACTTGAAACTTTAGCAGACAAATGGGTTTATTTCATGAAAAATGCCAGAAGTCTGACATCGGTTCCAGAAACAATGGATAGCATACCAGAAATACATGAAGCTTTTAATATTGCGAATCAAGCCAAGTTAAGCCGAGAGGAAGTGGAAGATTTGGACAGAAGAGAACAGTTTATTTATGACCAACAGGGAGCAATTATTAAGGCTTCTCTAGAAGGCATAGAACAAGGCAAGCGATTCGAGAAGCGGGCGATCGCCAGACAATTACTTTCACAGCTAGATAATGCCACGATCGCCCAAGTTACGGGGCTTAGCGTTGAGGAGGTGCAGAATTTGCGGGGAGATTCATAGTTTACAGTAATAGGGGAGAAAAAGTGAAGCTAGACTTAGTGAGGAACGATTTTTGATGATGGATTGTCCAAAAAAAACTACTGATTCTCGATCTGGATGAAACTTTAATTTATGCTACCGAAGCATCTCTCCCCCGGCAAGCTGATTTTTGGGTGGAGCCATATCACGTTTACAAACGACCGTTTCTTGATGTGTTTTTGAAAAATTGCCTAGACTGGTTTGAGGTTGCTGTGTGGACATCTTCTACGCCGTCTTATGCGATCGCAATTGTGTCAGCCATCTTTGAAAATCCTAAAACTTTATCATTTGTGTGGGCAAGCGATCGCTGCACAGTTGCTTGCGATCTTGACTTGGGTGAATATTACAATCGCAAAAACATCAAAAAAGTCAAGCGCAAAGGTTATCATCTAGAGTCAATCGTTGCAGTGGACGATACGCATCAAAAGTGGGAGCGCAGCTATGGCAATCTAGTGCGAGTAAACCCCTTTGAGGGCGATGAGACGGACGATGAATTGAAGTATTTGCTGCTTTACTTGGAGCAACTGAGAGATGCAGAAAATATCCGCAGCGTCGAGAAAAGGTTCTGGCGAAATCAGCTTGCCCCATCGCTCGGTGAGTCAGAAATCTCAAACGCGCAGTAAACGGACATGATATTACCCGCTGAAGCTCACTCATTTTGGCTATCCCGATCGCCCACCCTCAACCCCTCGAAATCGCAGACAGTGGCGCTACCCTCAAATCTGCTCTAAAATAATCAAAAATTATAAACAACAAGCCCAGAGGCGCTGAGGTGACTCCTAACGAGGGAACGGCAAACAGCAAAAGTCAGAAAATACCCGGCAAAACCCCCTTGGGTTCTAGTTACTACGGCTTGTTAGGGCTGCATCCTTCCGCATCGCCGATCGAAATTCGGCGCTCGTACCGGGAACTGAGCAAACTCTACCATCCCGATACCACCGAGCTGCCGCCCTCCGTCGCCACAGCCAAATTTCAACAGCTCAACAACGCCTACGCCACCCTCAGCAACCCAGAACGTCGCCTCGCCTACGACCTCAAAATAGGCTATTCTCGCCTGAACGTGATTGGGCCACCCCCAGGCTTCAATACTCCACTTTCGGGATCGGGCAAAAAAACTTCCAACTCCGCTTACCTAGATCCCACGGATCGACCTCTTTCCCCCGGAGAAATGTTCGCCCTGTTTATCATGGGAGCTAGCTTAATCGGATGTTTGGTACTGGCGATCGCGATCGGCTTAATTCGTGGCAATTAAAGCCTCAAATCCGACATCCCCAATCTAAAATCGGAAATCCCCAATCTAAAATCTAAAATCTAAAATCTAAAATCCCATGACTCTTCCTTCCGCTGACACTCCTTTGTACAACCATCCACTCCCAGAAATCGAGCAGTGGCTAAAAAGCCGAGGCTGCCAGCAAGATCGGCGAGAACTCCACTGCTGGCAGATCGATCGACCTACCTGGAAAGCAGAACTATCCCTCGATATCGACCAACTCACCATCCGGTACATCGATGCTGGAGCCGACGGCCAAGACATTCAGCGAGCATTCAAATACTCCCTCTCACGTCAGGACATTGAAGCGGCCGTTTTCTCCGGCCCCTAATTTGATTTTAGATTTTAGATTTTAGATTTGTCCTCCAATCTAAAATCTAAAATCGTTATGTTGAGCAGGAGATGACCTACTTGGAAACTAAAAAATCAACCAAAAAATGTAAAATCTAAAATCCCAAATCCAAAATCGTTAGACTTTGCCAAATCGGCGGCTGCGCTTCTGATAATCAGACAAAGCGCGGTGAAACTCCGATCGATCAAAATCCGGCCACAGCGTCTCAGTAATGTAAATTTCCGAATAAGCCATTTGCCATAGTAAAAAATTGCTCAACCGCATTTCCCCACTCGTCCGGATTAGTAAATCCGGGTCACAAACATCAGCAGTATACAAATAGCGTTTAAATAAAACCTCATCAATCTCCTCCGGCTGCAACTTGCCCTCTTTCACCTGAGTGGCGATCGCCCGACAAGCTTGTACAATCTCCTGACGCCCCCCGTAATTCGTCGCCACCGTAAACAAAATCCCCTGATTGTGCTGAGTTGCCGTCACAGAACGCTCGATTTGCGCCTGCAAAGACTTCGGCAAAGCCTGCAAATTCCCCATAAATTGAATTTGCACGTCCTCGTCCACCATCTCCCGCAATTCTTGCCGCAACTTTCCCTCAAACAAACTCATTAAAAAATCCACCTCTCCGGCCGGCCGCCCCCAATTCTCCGTCGAAAAAGCATAGGCCGTTAAAGCTGGAATCCCCCAATCTTTGCAGCAGCGCAACAGTTCCTTCAGAGTGCTAGCTCCTCGGCGGTGTCCCGCAATCCGCGGCAACCCCCTCTTCTGAGCCCAGCGCCCGTTCCCGTCCATAATCACTGCTATGTGCTTAGGCAGTAGTTCCTGTTGCAGATCCTCCGGCAACTTTTCCAAGCAAATTCCTTGACTCATCTGTCTTCCCCCTTGGATACTCCCACTGTACCTGTACCCAGGTCAGTGGCGAGAGGAAAAGGGGGGCAAGGTTTATGCTGCATACGAATAACCATCCTTTCTGTGAACAATTGAACAATATTTGTGGCTAATTCCTGACACCAATTCGCTCGGCAGAAATATTGAATGAACCACTGGTTCTTACGGCAACACGTCCAACGTATATACCAACTTTTTTACCAGAGGTCACAACCGCTTTGACGATATCTCCCGTTTGAAAACCTTTAATAAACTTAAGTCTGGGGACATAGCGAGATGGAAAGCCAAATTTGTCGGTACGGCACATTTGACGTATCCCGTGACCAGTTGCCTTGATCAATAGTGGCTTGTTTGTTAAAATCTTCAACGACTCGACCTTTCCAACACAAGCTGCATCTAGCCAATGAGTTTTAGCTAAATTTAATCGAGTGCGATTGAACTTAGTTAAACCGCCACTGCCTGTAGAAACAGGCAAGCCAGTTGTACAGAGTCGATTAAATAACGCCCAACGAGTAGAATTAACCACTGTTGCATCTTTCAAAGGACGTTTTGCTTGAGACAGAATCCGTTTCAAAATCTCTGGTTTTTTAGAGAGGAATTGCTCAATATTTTGAGTATCTTTCTTAATGTTGCATTTTTCGCAAGCAAGACAAAGATTAGAAATACGGTTAGATCCACCTTTAGCTTTGGGATGAATGTGTTCGACTTGTAGCGGTGTATTAATCACACCACAGTAAGCGCACTTCCGGCCCCATTTATTCAGCAAATATTCCCGGATCTCGTAGCCCCATAAAACGCCTTGCTGGTATTCAATCCCAGAAATCTCTGGGTTTTCTAATTGCTGGAGGTCGAATCGCACAAGCTCTTGAATAACAGACGAAATTGGCGCAAGCTTCATCAATCTAGTTACCCATGTTAGGGTTGTTTCGACGCGGTGTTGCAAGCTTGGTGCTAGCCAACCTTTAGGGCGAGTCCTGTTTAAGAATCTGGCCCGACGATAGCGGGTATGGCGATTTCTTCTACCTCTACGCAATGAACGACGAGACTCCAGACTGGCTTTGATAGCTTGACCTCGGTGTGTTAGTTCTGCACCAAAGATTACGTTTTCTCCTTGCACTAATGCAATTCCGCTGGCCTTGGAGCCAGGATCTAATTTAAGAGTAATTGGTTTTTGCGGTATAGTTACCTCTACTTTCAAAATTAGCGTAAATGGATACCTTTTGAAGACAGCAGCTTTGCCATTAGTTAGCAATTTACGTGCCAATCCTGGGCGGATTGGATTGAGCGGTCGTTTTTTGGTATCAAGTACAAAAACAAAATTAGACATTTAAGTCCTCCCTTACGGGGTAATGTTTGCTGCGTCAATGTTTAAGGTCGGTAACTATCTTAAAAGCACTGGCTTAACCCTTACACCTGTTTAACTTTTAAGTTCTAGAGCGGAAAACTAGCACGCATTTTCCGGTAGGTACTTCAACGCTTACCTTAAACGTAGTGGGCGAACCACTTAGACTGGTCAACTAGGCTCTTTCTGTGCCCGCGCTGTCTCGGTACTCCGAGCAGCGCCGGGTGATTGACGGTTTCTCCCGATTACCCGACTAACGGCGCAGTATCCGTTTTAATAGCGTCACTCCCTTCAATCCTATCTGGCGTCCGAGATTGCCGATCGGAATTGGAGCCACAGCTCTTTCTCCCTCGGACGGAAACAGCTTTGCTTCCAGCAATTCCTTAAGTTTGTTGCTAGTCAAAGGTCGATTTAAAAGTCCCATCTGGGCTAAAGAAATAGAACCCGTTTCCTCGGACACCACCACGCACACGCAAGCTTGCACCCGTTCCGTAATCCCCATCGCCGCCCGGTGGCGGGTTCCCAACTGCCGCGACGCAGTGCGATCCGACAAAGGCAAAATTACCCCCGCCGACACGATCCGCGAACCTCGAATCAAAACAGCTCCGTCATGCAGCAAAGTTTGCGGCTGAAAGATAGTCTGCAACAATTCTTTAGAAACTTCAGCATTTAGCTTTAATCCCGGCACAGAAAAATCTCGATCGTCGATCGGAGAATCTGTTTCTATAATTAGTAAAGCGCCCGTGCGGTTTTGCGAAAGTTCTTTTACTGCGTCCACAATTTCATCTATTACGCTGTCCGGTTCGGGATTGGGTCGGCGATCGCGTCCAAACAATTGCCGAAATTCCCCCCGACCCAATTGTTCCAGAAATCGGCGAAACTCCGACTGCAATATTACCGCCATTGCCACAGCAGAACCCGTCACCAAGCTGTTGAGGGCAACGTGCAACAGCCTCAATCCAGCCCAGTTGCTCACCGCCGCCGCCAGCATCAAAATAATAAATCCCCGTACCATCCACAGCGTTCTGCGCTCGCCAACAATGACGAGCACCAAATACGCAAGGGCAAAAACCAGTCCAATATCGATCCCTTGAATCAATAAGGACTGAACGAGGGCCAAGTCAAAGCCAGATTGTTGATTGTTCATGGTTCATCGAACGCTACCGCCTGTGAACCGCGAACCGTGATGCACTCGAACCCATGAACCATGAACAGTTGTTATAAGGAATATGCTGAAAATCCCCGTATTTTTAGACCGGGAAGTGTCAATCCAATCGCGTGACTGAACAAGGCAAAAGTTAAAAGTGAAAAAGCAATCATCACTAAGTAAACATGGATTGTCTTTCTTTTAACTTTTAACTTTTAACTTCTAAGTTTTTACTTTGGAGCTCCGAGTCGTTCAGGAAGGCGGTCAAGCCTCAGCAAATCCTGGTAAGTTTCCCGCTGTATAATCGTGTTAACTTCCCCATTCCTCACTAAAACCGCTGCCGGTCGGGGTACTCGGTTATAGTTAGAAGCCATACTGTAATTGTATGCCCCTGTGGCCGTAACCGCGAGGACATCTCCGGCCTGACACTCTGGCAATTTGGCATCTTTAATCAGAACATCCCCTGACTCGCAGTGTTTCCCAGCAATTGTCACTGTTTCCGTTAAGGGAGCAGACATTTTACCGGCTGCGAGGACTCGATAAACTGATTGATAGGTAATAGGACGCGGATTGTCGGACATCCCTCCATCCACAGCTAGATACGTCCGCATTTCCGGAATGACTTTTTTAGAGCCAACGGTGTAAGCTGTAACGCAAGCTGTACCGACGAGCGATCGACCCGGTTCGCATAGCAATTTCGGTAATGGCAATTTCTGCCGTTCGCAAGCTGCTACCACTGCAGAGCAAATTGTACGAGCCCAATCTTCAATGCTGGGAGGATCGTCCGCTTCAGTATAGCGAATGCCCAACCCGCCACCAATATTAATTTCTGTTGCTGGTAAACCATAACTCTGTGCTTTAGTCAAGGCCTGAACTATGACTTCGGCTAAATCGTCATGGGGTTGCAGTTCAAAAATCTGAGAGCCGATGTGAGCGTGCACTCCCACGCAAAATAACGACGATTGTTGGCTGATGAATTTAAATACTCGATCGAGCGAGTTGGGATCAAAGCCAAATTTACTATCGATTTGACCCGTCTGAATGTACTCGTGGGTGTGACACTCAATTCCAGGAGTAAACCGCACCATAACTCGTGTCGGCCCACCTGTGAGGCTGCTGACACCCGATTCTCCCAACTCTGCTAGAGTCTCTAAATCCCGCCAATTGTCGGCTACGGTAATGCAGCCGCTTTCGACAGCTAGCCGCAGTTCCTCGCGGGACTTGTTGTTACCGTGGAAGTAGATTTTGTCGGGACTGACACCGGCTTGCAGTGCAGTGTAGATTTCTCCGGCGGATACGACATCTATGCCTAAACCTTCGTCCGCTGCGATCGCGCAAACTGCCAAACAACTCCAAGCTTTAGAAGCATAGAGCACTTGAGATTCGCCCCGATAGTAACGCTTAAAAGCATCCCGGTACTGGGTACAAGCCGCCCGCAACGTTTCTTCGTCTAAAATATACAACGGCGAGCCAAATTGCTCCACCAAAGCTGTCACCTCGCAGCCTCCGATTTCCAACCGATCGCTGCTGTTAACACTGGCTGTCAGCGGTAACAGTTCTTGATTGGGCGATCGAGTTTGCAGGGCTTGTTGAGACTCAGACAGATACTTAAGTCCCGATTCCACCCCGAAAGATTGAGTTGATACCATCGCGCAATAACTATCCTTACGGTCTTTCCCAGTGTACAATTGACGGCAAGCAATTGGGTCAGTTGCCCCCAGATTCATTCCGCAAGCAGGCTGACTGACTGAGACTCGATCCAACTCCGCATCCTTGCAGTGAGTAATTATCCAATCTAAAATCTCAAATCTAAAATTTAAAATCGACTGTGCGTTTTCTACAAATTAAACATCTCGCCACAGAAGACCTCAACAGTGCAGTCGAACTCGATCGACTTTGTTTTGGCGGACTTTGGGCGCTCGAAGGCTACAGGCGCGAGTTAGACAGTCCTAACAGCGATTTATTAGGTCTTTGGACATGGGAGGGGGCGGGCACGGGGACACCGCCCCTACAGATTCGGGCGGGCACGGGGGCACCGCCCCTACAGATTCGGGCGGGCACGGGGGCACCGCCCCTACAGATTCGGGCGGGCACGGAGACACCGCCCCTACAGATTCCGCCAACTCTCATTGGTATCGGTTGTTTGTGGGCGATTTTAGAAGAAGCTCACATTATAATGCTGGCAATTCATCCTCAGTTTCAAGGTCAGGGTTTGGGACAAGCTCTGCTTTTGGCTTTGCTAAAATCGGCTTGTGACAGACAATTAGAACGGGCAACTTTAGAAGTGCGGGACTCGAATTTAGCCGCAGTTTCCCTGTACAAAAAGTTTGGTTTTAAAGAGGCTGGACGGCGCAAGCGATACTACGAAGACACTGGAGAAGATGCTCTGGTGATGTGGCGCAGCGGTCTGGAAAAACCGGAATTTCAGCGATATTTGGCGGATGAGAAAGTGCAGATGTGCGATCGGCTGCATCAGAAAAACTGGCATTTGGCGATCGATAATTTTGATTTTTGAGTGTAATTTGTTGCGTATTTAACTGGTTTTGACAATTGACACTCCCCTGGCTAAAGCCGAGGGGATTCTTGATTCGCAGAATCAACTTGCCGATGCAGAATTACTTCAACA
>NZ_JAUBTU010000180.1:0-2419 GCF_036705085.1 Microcoleus sp. B6-A1 | reverse complement strand
ATTTGAAAGCAACCATCACCGATGTTATCAAAATAAGCCTGCTCTGCCGGGGTCGGCTGCACGATGTCGATCGGAAATTTCTGGCTCATCTGAAACGAGAGCGGCAACGGAGCAGGACAGGTCAACCCACCAGCGATCGCACCAGGAGTTTGAACAACCAACATCAAAAAAACTCCCAAGGCAGTAATACCCAAAAACTTAGCATTCTCCAAAATAGTACGGTGGCGAGGCTTCATCCGCAACTTGCCAGCCGCCAACATTGATCGCATAAATTTATCAAACCGCTCTGACCCCATAAACTCCTCAACCATCGCCAAAGTAGCGCAGTGTTTCTCAATGAAAGCGATAGAACGCTCAATATCCAAATGAAGCGACGGAGCGGGAACAGATATAGGCCCGTATTTATAATCTTTGAAAAACTCTATATCCTCACGCTGCCTAGAAAAATTGATTTGACCGCAAACCACACCATTTAAAAATTTAGGCAGCTCTTCAACAGGACAAGCAACCATCTCCTGCATAATCCATTTAGCACGGGTACGCTTAAATTCAATCTCAAGGCGATCGTAATCTGTACCATCAATATTTTTATCATATATCCTCACAAATCGCTCTGACTCACGAGAACCTAAATATACTGTAGTGCCAGGACGATTATTGCCAGAATTAGAAATGCGACGGATAGAGCGATATCCAACCAACAAATTATCACTTAAAAAAACCTCCCAATAACGACGCGACAGTCGAGGAGTCTGAACAGGAAAATCAAGAGCGATATCAATTCTATTAGCGATAAATTCCTCCTCAAACTGACAAAAAGCTAAAAGATCAGCAATCTTCTGAAGGCTAACTCCTGAAAGCGTGGAACCATTAAGATCAACAAAATGCTTGTAAGGTTCATGACTGCCAGCAGCAGGATAACGAGTACCTATCAAACTCCCTTGAAATTCATGAACTTCATGCCAAACTTTATTTAAAGCAAGAATATTGGTATCGCGAGCATCCTGCAATTGCTGCTGCTTGCGTTCAAACGGTAATCCTAAAGTCCGCTGAACTTGTCGGAGCATACTAAAGGGACTAGATACCTGAAATCTCAACCAATCAATTTTAATATTTCGAGGTAAGTGTTCCATATTACTTAAACATTTGAAAGGGCAAATAAAACGAACCTGCAAAACAAACAAAAGCTATCACAGAATTTCTAGGCAAAAATATATTAGTCATCAATGAACTAATAAACCAAAAAATTATGCCAAGAAAAACCCTCCACATTATTTTATACCCATCTTTAGTCTGTTTATCTAATTTATCCCAAATTAAACATTCCCTAGTAATTCTCAAATCTAATTTTTTCAATCCAGGATAACTAGCAGCAGGAAGCATATCCCAGAAAGGAAGTAGCATTTTCTGAAAAATATGAGGACCTGAAAAAGGAATGTTACCAACTAACTTCCAAGCAACAAAAGGATAATTATTGCTAGCTTCATAAATACGCTTTTTCTTAAATCTATCAGCTTTATAATATTGGTCTAGTTTCTGTTCTATCTCATCAAAAGTGTGACCTTCATCAAGTAAATCTTGCGCTGAAAGTTCAAGAGAACAAGCAGAATCTATGATATAAGGCTGATAACCAAAAGTCTTGTCAAGCGATACTTTATCATCCTGTTTTTCTAACAAGCCAAAACTATCATAGATTCTAAAAGTATGAGCATCAAGAGCGCTAATAATTCCTTTCCAATGCTTAGTAGCTAACACCCAAACCTTAACAGGATTTTTGCGAACTTTTGGGTCACGAAACCACACCTCGAACTCACTAGGCATAAACAAGTGACAATCCTTAAAAAGTAAGCGCTCGTTCTCCAATTCTTCACTCCACACAGTCGTACCCTCAGCATACAGAATCTCAGAGCAAATCTGATGAAGCGAGGAATGAACTTGTGTAGGATACTGCGCCGCATACACAATATGCTGACACATTTTACGATTGTTAGCTACTGCATTAAAAGCTTCAGGTGGCAAAGTCCAGGACTGAGCGCTTGGAGCGTATAGACCCATTTCATCCAGTAAAATTACAGCTCTTTGAATTTGAAGGAATTGAGCAAAATTTTTGTTACTGGAGACGTAGTAAATAATGCCTTTAGGTATATTTTCCCAAAGCCATTTTAAATTATTAATTTTGCAGTAATAAGCAAGACAAAGCGGGTCAAGATTGAAGTTAGTGACCAACCGAAGTTTGTATTTTTCAGCAATCCGCAGACCGTGCTGCAACATCAACAAACTCTTGCCCCGACCGGGAAGCCCATAAATAGCAGTAAAAGGCAAAGCAACCTCCTTTAAATTAGAAGGCGATCGCCAAGCAAAGCGATCGCCCTACAACCGAAAATTCTAGACGCGGCTGAGAACCATGTTGAGAACTCTC
>NZ_JAUBTU010000067.1:0-40681 GCF_036705085.1 Microcoleus sp. B6-A1 | reverse complement strand
AAAGACTTAGCAGGTAACAATTATGCCGGTACTACAGGCGCAACAGCTTGGAATTTCAGCACTGCGGCGGCCGTTGATACCACACCGCCCACTGTAACCCTCGCTTCAAACGCTGGGGCAACAGTCAAGAATCCCTTCAATGTCACCGCAACTTTCAACGAAAATGTTACCGGGTTTATTGCCAGCGATATCAGCCTCACCAACGCCACTGTCAGTGGGTTTACCGGCACCGGTAGTAACTACAATTTCACTGTCACACCAACGGGTAGCGGCATCGTAACCGTCAACGTTCCCGCCAGCAGCGCCACTGATGCAGCGGGTAACAACAATATCACTGCTGCACCTTTAACGCGCACTTTCGATTCTCGGATTGAAAACTGGAGCGAGCTAGACGCCTATCTGAAAAACAACAAGATTAGTGTACCTAATGTAGAAAAAAAAGTCCTCGAAGCGCTTGTACCGATGGTCAAGCCATTAACGGCTGAATTTACAAACAACGAACTGAAACTCGCCCATGACGGGAGCGTACCTTTCGCTAACTTCGGAGTTCTTCCTCTTGTCGCTCAGGTTGCAACCGGTGTCACTATACCCATAAGCAAACCCAGCCTCACCTTATCCAACCTAAACACCTCCGCTCCCACCTACGGACTCAGTGGAAAAATAAACTTTGCAGATGCTAAGAATGATGGTAAAACAAATTTTTTAGACTTCATTAATGAGCAGCTAAAAATTAAGGAGGTAGAGCTAAAAGCAGAAGTTAGAACAGGTGTTGTACCAAAAGTGAGCCTCAGTGCTGAGTTAAGCACTGAAAACCTAACACTTTTGAAAGTTGACCCATTCTCGATTGAGATTGGTGGTGCTAAATTAAGCGTCTCAGCAGATTCAACTTCTCCCCCGAATTTCGGTATAGTAGGCAGTTATTTAATTAAAGGTTATGATCCCTTCCAAACAACGGAACCTGAATTAACGTTTTCGGGAGGCTTAACTTTCGACCCCAAATCAATTACGGGTGCGCTTCAACTCACGGCCAAAACTCCCTGGAAAAATCCCTTTGGCTTACCGGATTCAGAAATTCGGAATTTAGCCTTACAAGTTGGCGGAACCTACGCACCACCTTGGGTTGATAATGTTGGATTTGTGGGAGATTTAAAGTTTGGCAACTTCGATCTCAAGTCGGCTTTCTTTGTCAGTTCTAACGACCCCAAGAAATTTGCAGTGGAATTAACGGCAAATGCTCCTGTCAACCTTGTTGATCTGTTGGCTGGTCCCGTTTACTCTTATGTCATCAAACAAGTGGGGAAGGAAGTCGATTTTGTTAAGAAGGCAGAATCGTTTTTGAGGCAAACCTTGAATGTCAATATTGTCTCTGTTGATGGGCCTGATGCAGATACAAAGTTTGATCCACTACTCAAGTTAGTGCCGTTAGAGACAGAAATTGCTGAAACAAAATTAACCCAAGGTCTTGGTATTAATGGGAAGGTAACGGCTTGGGGAAAAGAAGCTTCACTCAGTCTCAATGCCAATCCCTACGCTCAAAGCAATCCAAGTTTAGAAGGAGTTTTACAGATTCCTGAAATTGACTTGGGATTTTTGAAACTCACGGGTGCGGATGGTCCCAACGATAAGACTTTGGATTTTGCCGTCAAGGTCAGTCCCACTGAACAATACCTTAAAGGAGATGGGAAACTTGAGATTTTTGGCCAGACTGTTGCTAAAGCAAACGTGGAATTTACAACCACGAGTGCCAAAATCAAAGATTTTGATTTGAATTTAGGAGTCGTAGCACTAGATATTAACGATTTTTCAGTTGATATTGCTAAAAAGACAGTCAGTGGATCGGGTTCTGTAAAGATTCTTGGGCGAGAAGTTGCCGGAGCGAAGATTAAAGCTGATAGTAATGGGCTGAAAGTTGAAGGAAATCTTGACTTATTCGGGGTCTTATCAATCGAGAACGCGCTCATTGATATCAAAAGTCCAACCGATATAAAAATCGGAGGGACAGCCAAAATTTTTGGTCAAAATTTAGGCAGCGCCGACATCAGCCTCCAGAATGGCAAGCTAACAGTTAAAGGATTCATAGGCTACAATCTCCCGCTCGTTGGCAATGTTGGGGCAAACCTTGAGATTACCTCAGATGGTACAGCTAGTGGTTCCAAGGTAAAGGTAGGTTATGAGGCTGGGGTGCTCAAAGGTGACTATACCGTGTCACTAGCTCCGCTCAGAAGTATCGAAGAGTTGTTTGACAAAGTGACGGGCGGTGCCCTGGGTGCAGCCACTGAGGCTGTAAATAAAGCCATTGATGGTGTCGTTAATGGATTTAATAGTGTTTCATCAGGTGTACTCGATACCTTCAATAAAATTGGTAACTTTTTTGAAGGTGCGTTTAACAGCGTTCTTGGCTGGTTTGGGGGCCCGTCGAATGGTCGCGATGACAAATGGCTGGATGACGGAAATAACAAATATGACGCAAAGGGGGGTGATGACTATATTCGAGGTAAAGGTGGAGATGACCATCTCATCTTGGGGTCGGGAAATGATAAAGGAGAAGGTTGGGATGGCAATGACAGAATCGAAGGTAACGATAACAATGATACGTTGCATGGCGACGGAGGAAATGACAAGTTAGAAGGTGGTTGGGGCAGAGACATTCTCCGTGGTGGGGGTGGTGACGATATCCTCCAGGGTCAACAAGATATCGATTACCTGTACGGTGAGGACGGCAACGACAAACTCGAAGGCAATGAAGACAAAGACACACTTGATGGGGGATCGGGTTCTGACTTCCTTTATGGTAATGCTGGCGATGATCTCTTGTTCGGTATTGACGGTGCGGACTTGCTTGATGGTGGCGATGGTAATGACACCCTAAATGCTGACTCTGGTAATGACCGTGTTTTTGGTCAGAATGGCAATGATTTGATGAAGGGTCAGGATGGCAATGACGAACTGCACGGCTATCAGGGTAATGACACCATTGAGGGCGGAAATGACAACGACGTTCTCTATGGTCAGGGAGATAAGGACTTCCTCCAAGGTGGAGATGGGGATGATGTTCTCTATGGCGAAGACAACGGAAAAACGGGAGGAAACTACGACGGTAGCAACGACAAAGACACACTCGAAGGTGGAAATGGTAAGGATACTCTCTTCGGCGGTTTGAGTGACGATTTGCTCCTTGGTGGGAATGATGATGACATTCTTAGCGGTGAAGCTGGCAATGACATACTCCGAGGAGAAGCAGGAAACGATTTCCTCGACGGTGGTGGCGGCAACGACTCTCTAAACGGCGAGGACGGTAGTGATTCGCTCTTTGGTCGAGGTGGCAATGATTTCCTTGAAGGCTTTGGGGGTAAAGATTACCTCAATGGTGGTGACGGTAACGATCGCCTCTTTAGTCATGAGGATGATGACATCCTGAGAGGAGAAGGTGGAAACGACCATCTCGCTAGTTGGACTGGTAACGATGCCTTAGATGGTGGAGATGGTAACGACTCTCTCTATGGCGAGGGAGATAACGATACGCTCTCTGGTGGCAATGGCAGCAACGTCCTTGATGGAGGTGACGGAACTGATACTGCCGACTACAGATTTTCTACTGGTGCTGTTGATGTCAATTTAAACAATGGCAAGGCCCAATTTTCTGGCAATACAGATCTGTTAACCTCGATTGAAAATGTCATTGGCTCAGCTAATAACGACTTAGTGATTGGTAATGCTGGAAATAATACCCTCTCTGGCCAAGCCGGTAACGATATCCTTCTGGGTGAGATTGGCAACGATCTTCTCAGCGGTAATGAAGGTAATGACGAATTTCACGGATGGGAGGGTAATGATACCCTGGAAGGCGGAACTGGCAATGACACTCTCTACGGTCAGCAGAACGATGACTGGATTCGCGGTGGAGACGGCAATGACGCTCTCTATGGTGAAGGGAACGGCTCCCCGGACAGCACAAGTAATGACTTATTGTTCGGTGATGCTGGGGATGACTCTCTCTTCGGTGGCGTTGGTATTGATAACCTTAATGGTGGAGATGGTGATGACTATCTTGCAGGTGGTACTGGCAACGATAACTTCAATGCTGACGTAGGTAACGATACCATTGACGGCGGAGATGGCAATGATAACCTCAATGGTGGCGATGGTAATGACTCTCTCTTCGGTGGCATTGGCGACGATTACTTCAATGCTGGGACTGGTAACGATTTAATTATCGGAGGAGAGGGCAACGATACGTTGTTTTTACTCGGCAATAACAGTGACTATAAAATTAGGGAAACATCAACTGGATGGGAAGTTATTGCTGCTAATGGTGATGTAAAAACTGTCATTGGAGTTGAGAATTTCCGGTATCAAAACTATTCTAACGATACCCTCACGGGAACCCAAAACAATGACACTCTCCAAGGCGGAGAAGGAAACAGCCTCATCTATGGTCGGAGTGGTAACGATTTCCTCTCAGGTGGAGAAGGCAATGATAAGCTCTACGGTGAGGAAGGCAACGATAACCTTGATGGTGGAGCTGGTGACGATAGTTTCTTTGCTGGGACTGGTAGCGATACCATTAACGGCGGACGTGGCTTCGATAGGTTGTTTTTGTCCGGCCCACGGACAGACTATAAAATTACCCCAACATCCACAGGGCGGCAACTTACTACTTCCAAAGGCGATATCACAATCGTGACTTGGGATGTTGAAGATATTCTGTATGAGATGGTGTCTAATGATTCCCTCACGGGAACCCAAAACAATGACGCTCTCCAAGGCGGACAAGGAAACAGCCTCATCTATGGTCGGAGTGGTAACGATTCCCTCTCTGGTGGAGGAGGTAATGATACGGTCTACGGTGAGGAAGGCAACGATAACCTTGATGGTGGAGCTGGTGACGATAACCTCTATCCAGGAGCTGGTAGCGATATCATTAACGGCCGAGATGGCTTCGATACGTTGTTTTTGTCCGGCAAACAGACAGACTATAAAATTACGGGGACATTGGCACAAGGACGAATTGCTGGTCCCAATGGCAGTTTCAAAACAATCACTGGACTGGAAAAGATTGTGTATGAGCCTTCTCCTACGGGTAACACAGGAAGCCAGTCTCCTACGGGTAACACAGGAAGCCAGCCTTTCGGGTCTAGTTTCCAAACCCAACTATTAAGAAAACTTTTCCGTGGTCTTCGCATCATTGACGGTTACATTGCTAACGGTAAGGTCTTCCTTGATGCCAACTTAAACGGGACATTGGATGATGCTGAACCCTTTACGATTACCAAAGCCGATGGCAGCTTCGACCTGAACGTAGATATCGAAACGTTTGATACCAACCAAAACGGTGAAATCGACTATACCGAAGGTCAATTTGTCCTGATGGGAGGCATGGACATCATCGGTGGAGTGGATGTAGCCACCGGCTTGCCGATGGCAACCCCACTGATTTCAACGGTAGAGTCAACGGTTGTGACTCCTTTAACGACGATTATCGCCGAGTTGGTGAAGCAAGGTATTGACCCACTAACGGCACAAACCCAGGTAGAATCGGCATTAGAAATCCCCGCAGGTCTTGATTTGGGCAGCTATGACCCCTTAGAAGCGATCGCCAAAGGGGACGCGAATGGTGTATCGGTATTCGGCTCAATGATTCTGGTGCAAAATACGATCGTCCAGACGGCGAAATTCATTGAGGGAGTTTCGGAAACAGCAATTGCTCAACTCGCATTTAGTGGTATCGGGGCGATCGCAAATCAACTCAAGGGTGGCGCTGCTGTAGATTTGGGTAAAACAGAAACAATATTGGCTATCCTTCAAGCAGCCATTACCAAAGCAGCAGAGTCTGACCCCAAAATCAACCCGACACAACTGGCTGCGAGTGCGGCTGCTGCGGCTCAAATCATGGCTTTGGGCAATCAAATGGTCAAGGATCTCGTCGCTAGCGGTCGCCCCATCAAAGATATCGCTCTTGACATCACCAAGTTGCAGGCGGTGTCTGTAGGTCAAATAGCTGTCGGTTTGTCCGATTTGGCTGCGGGAACTGTGACTGTTGAACAGTTCCTTGCTCAAAACACCAAAGAGGCGATTCTGGCTCGGATCGAGAAGGTGAAGGTAAATGACCCTACCGTTCGCCCTGTTGTCGAGACGATCGATGCCACAGAGGCGATCGCTCCCGAGGAACCTACATCTGGCGAAATCGGCACCGAAACCGACACCGAAACCGGCACTGACACCCCAACACCGATCGCTCCCACCCGACCGATCGCTCTGACCCCATCAGTAACAGCCTCGGAAACACCCACACCATCGGAAACAGCCTCAGAAACACCGACACCATCGGAAACAGCAACTCCCACGCCAACAACTAATAACCTCTCAGACGATGAGTGCATCTGCGACACAATTACCTATCCCAACTTAAACCGACCCAACTCAGTTGAAAACACCATACTCGACGCATCCGGCATTCAGATAGGCACTGCCCAAAACGATGAATTACTAGGTAGCGATGCTGCCAACATATTCGAGGGCAAATCCGGGGATGACAACCTATACGGTGGTGCCGATAATGACATTATTAATGGCAACCAAGGCAATGACTTCATCGCCGGAGGCAAAGATGAAGATACTCTCTACGGAGATGAAGGAAGCGACATCATCCTTGGCGAGTCTGGTAACGACTTAATCTTCGGAGGCAAAGGCAATGACTTCTTACATGGCCGCGAAGGTATTGACATCATTTATGGCAACAAAGATGATGACTTCATCGATGGTGGTAAGGATAATGACATCTTATATGGAGGCAAAGGTAACGACATCCTGCTTGGCAGTCAAGGTGATGACAATCTGTTTGGACAACAGGGTTCGGATACCATCTGCGGCGGTGAAGGTAATGACTTAATCAACGGTGATGAAGGAGCAGATATCCTGGGAGGGTGTGCCGGAAATGATACTCTTTTCGGAGGCGCAGACAACGATACTCTCACAGGTGGCAAAGGCAACGATCTCCTTGACGGAGGCATGGGGAATGATAGTTTGATTGGCGGTAGCGGCAACGATATCTTTGCCTTAAAAGCAGGTCAAGGATTTGATATTATCGCTGATTTTACTCTTGGTCAAGATTTGATTGGGTTAAGCGGTGGCTTGAGTTTTGGTCAGTTAGAAATAACTCAAAATACTCAGGGAACTCTTATTAAGAATCTCTTGACAGGGGAGCAGTTAGGTGTGATGGTTGGAGTGAGTGCCAATGCGATTACCTCTGCTAATTTCATGCTGGTTTAGGAAAGGAAAGAAAAGTGCGATCGCCCTTAATACCAATTTTATATGAGGTTGCATAGAATCTGATCCCCCCTAACCCCCCTTATTAAGCAGGGCTGTTTCATTCTCTTGTAGGGGCAATCCCACGCCCGGTTGCCCCGATATTTGAAACATCGATTTCATCGTCCGTGGAGGGGCGGGCACGGGGGCACCGCCCCTACAAAAGCCTGATTTTCGTGAGAATGAAACAGCCCTGCCTTATTAAGGGGAGTAGGGGGTGGGACAAGAGCTTGGTCAAAGTCAACCCCTACTCCCCTTATTAAGGGGGAGTAGGGGGTATGCGAGGGGGAGCGAAATATATGCAACTTCACATTAAATTGGTATAAGTAAAAAAAGGGCGATCGCACTTAACCCAAATCAACATTTATCTGCGTTCATCGGCGTCAATCCGCCGCCATCTGCGGTTAAAATTTCATACCTACTATTACGGCAATTTCACTTCAGTCTCCTGACTGATAACTACTGGCGGCGACAGAGTAGGCTCAGGTTCTGCCACATTTAACTGACCGCCACAACAACGCAACTCGTAAAGTTTTGCATTAATTTGATACTCATATTGACTCAATAGCCTTGCATAAATATAGCCAGCTTTTCCATCCAAAAAGCCGAGCTGAATAAAATAAAATAAAATAAATCTGAGCATTGGTTTAAAAGGCAGCCACACCCAAACTTTTTT
This sequence comes from Microcoleus sp. B6-A1, assembly GCF_036705085.1. Taxonomy (NCBI): domain Bacteria; kingdom Bacillati; phylum Cyanobacteriota; class Cyanophyceae; order Oscillatoriales; family Microcoleaceae; genus Microcoleus; species Microcoleus sp. B6-A1. Next base: position 32,700 of record NZ_JAUBTU010000067.1, on the reverse strand, counting down.
GAGAAAGCGTTTCCGCTGTACGGCATCTCCAAATAGGTGAGCGCCAATAGTGCCGCTGTCGTCGCGCCCTTCAATAATATTGTAATAAACGCGAGCTTCCCAATTTGAATAGCGGTTGTGCCGTTCTATCCAGTGAAATAAATCGCGGTAATCCTCGTGGATCATGTCATTTTTTAAGTAGCCGACTTGACCAGCTAAAATGACGTGTTCGTGAACTTCATTGTCGCCAGTATTGGGGACGGATTCAGTGCCGAGGTTTTCGTAACGTCCTTTTTGATGCTTGAACAAACGCAAATTCCAGTCGGGATATCGGCCGCCATAACGCAGCCACTGACCTAAAAAGAAGACTTTGCGGTTTAGGTAGTAGCCGTCAAAATTGGGGTCTTCGATCGCCTGCGCGATTTCGTCCCAAAGTTCTGGCGGGATGCGCTCGTCGCAATCGACAATTAATACCCATTCGTTGCGAAAGGGCAGATTGTCCAAAGACCAATTTTTCTTTTTGGGCCAGCGGTTGTCGAAGTAGAATTGCACTACTTTTGCGCCCGTGCTGATGGCAATTTCTACCGTGCGATCGCTGCTTTGGGAATCAACCATGAAAACTTCATCCGCCCTGGCAATGCTGGCCAGACACGCAGGTAGATTAAGTTCTTCGTCTTTTGCCGGAATGAGAACTGAAACCGGAATCTTGGATGAACTAGATGTCATAATCGAGTGCTTGAACCTAAATGCGGTCGAGTTTTGGTGGATGAAATGCGATCGGCACAGCAGGGCCGACGACTTGAGCAGCGAGGGATATTGCCTATAGCCTAATGCCTGCTGGTCGATTTCGGTGCAAAAATCAGGCCGCGGATGGCTGCGATCAAATAACCGATTTGACCCCAGGCAAAAACGAAATTTTCAAAGCGCAGCCCTGGATCTCTAATATATTTAAAAGACTTCCAGACACCCCTCAAGATTCTTTCACCCCCCCACCCAAGCTGAGCAATACCGGCTCGATCGGACAATTGTTCGCGATAACACTCGCTGATGCCTTGCCACCACCCGCGCTCTAGAAACCAAGCTTTGTTGAGCCTTTCTGTCGCGACATGGTGAAGCACCAGGGCCTCCGGTAGATAAACTACTTGCCAACCTAACTCTAAAGCTAATTCTGTGGCCCGCAACTCTTCATTTGACAGCAATTTTGTGCCGACTCTACCGAGTTTGACATCGAAGCCGCCAATTTGTTCGAGAAAAGCGCGCCGGATTGAGTAGTTTACTCCCCTGGGAGTCAAACCGGCAGCAGTCACGTATAGGTAAGTATCGCCTAAATCGTATGATCCCAAGTTCTGGGCCAATCCCGGTGACAGCCATTCGGGCGGGCTGACTCCCGAAGGCCAGAGCAAATTTACTTTGCCACCAGCTACGGCGAGTTTTTGATTGCTTTGATAAGCCGCGTGCAGCACCCTGAGCCAATTGGGCTCAGCAATAGCGTCGTCGTCGAGATAAGCTAATATTTCACTGCCAGCTTCCTTTGCGCCGGTGTTCCGGGCTACTGACAGACCGATTTCCGGCTCCCAGACGTACTTGAGGCGCCGATCGCCCTGTCTTGCTTCTACCACCTCGCGGGTGCGCGAAGTCGAACTTTCGGGGCTTGCATAATCGCTAGAAGCGTTATCCACTACTACTACTTCAAAGTTGTCGGGAAAATCCTGTACCAGCAAGCTGTCGATCGCCCCACCTAAATAGGCGGCGCGATTGTGGGTGCAAATAATCGCTGATATCTGAGGACGATCTGGCATAAATAACAGCTTGGGAAATACGGGGGTTCTCGATCGACTTACTCTGATCTTGTCTCATCAATGCTATTATCGCTTAAAAAGCATTTGGTAGTTAGCCGTTTAAATCATAATTGGTAATTGCTAATTGGGAATTGGCAATTGGGAATTATGTTTAATCCTTTGTATGTTACCCCGCCCAAAGAAGGGAGACAAGCCCGCAACATTAGTCGCGAGCAGCCCAAAAATTTTAACCAAACTTCAATCTCCCAAAATCATTTGTTGTGGAGTAAATCTAAAATCTAAAATCTAAAATCTAAAATCGACTGACTAATGAGTAACTCAGAACCCACCACATCTAGACAATTAATCTTAGTAACTGGGCCGGCCCGAAGTGGCAAAAGTGAATGGGCCGAAACTCTGGCGGCGGGTTCGGGAAAACAAGTAATTTATGTGGCTACCGGTCAGGTTGATGAAGCTGATTTGGAGTGGATTCGTCGCCTCGAACAGCACCGAAATCGCCGTCGGGTTGATTGGAAAACTCTAGAAGTGCCGATCGACTTGTCAGCAGTTGTGCAAGCCAGCAAGCCCTCAGATTGCTTGTTGATTGATTCTCTGGGAACTTGGACGGCGAATCTTTTGGAACAAGAAGCGGCTGTTTGGGCGACTACGCAGCAAGATTTGCTCGCCTGTTTGAAGTCGGCGGCGGCTGATGTAATTTTGGTAGGGGAAGAAACCGGATGGGGTGTTGTGCCTGCTTATCCGGCGGGGCGGCTGTTTCGCGATCGCCTCGGCACTCTCGTGCGCCACATCGGGGCGATCGCCGATACTGTTTATCTCGCCACCGGAGGTTACGCCTTGAATCTCACCGCTTTGGGTACGCCACTGCCGCCTGTAGCGAAAAATTAACAGCCAGAGTCGCGATCGACAAGAGAGAAAAAATATCGGTTTCCCGAACGACAATTTTAACTAAAAATCAGCTATGATTTTAACTAAGATTGAAAAATCAAGAGTCATATAAATTAGTAAAAAAACCTAATCCCTAGGGGGGAAGCCCAACAATTAGACATGAGGAATAGCCGAATTTTGAAATTATGTAAAAGATAAAATGTCTCTTAAGAAAGAGTGGTGATTTCAAATTCAAAGTCTAAAATAATCAATTAGTTGAAGGGTTGACTAAAAGTTATGGCATCAGATAGTGAAGTAAGAAAATATATTGCTTACTGGTTTCAGTTAGGCAAAAAAGTATTAATTCGCAACGGTTCCGAAGCGCTGGAGCCCAAATCGGTAAATGCGGGCGATCGCTACAGCCAGGAATTTGAAGACTGCTGGCAAAAAATCATCTCCCGCGACAGCGGAGACTGTTACCTCGAAGGCACAAACGAAACAATTGCCCAACTGCTGACGCCAGCTTGGGAAATCAGTCCCTGCGCGCGCTGCGCTATGCCCGTAGTGTTCAAACAAACCGGAATGCCCCCGGAGTTCTGTCCCTGTAACGACTTACCGAACTGGCCCGATACCGAAATGCCCCAACCTCGATCGCCCGTCAGCAGCCAATCGCAACTATCAGGCATTCGCGATCGACTCCAAAGATCCAGCGGCGAGTAAGTATATAAGAAGGAAGAAGGGTCTTCTTCCTTAAATTGTTACAATATATTTACAATGCTTCACACTAGGTCTGATTTATGAATGTCAAGACAGTATCGCCAGCCTCCCCGCCAACTTATGTAAATTCAGGGACTCAGGCTGTACTAAGCAATCTCCAAGATGCAAATACAATTCCCCTGCAAGCAGTACCAGTATCACTAGAGACGGAGCACGTAACGGACGATCGGCTCAAATCAGCCAGAGACATAGCTTTCGAGTTAGCCGGAGATGCTGTTCGGTACGATCCAGTGGCGATCGCAGCCCAGTACCGAAATCGACCTCTACAAGTCTGGGGAAGGCTGTCGAGCGTTGTTTGGACATTTTTTAGCTTTGCCTTCAGTGTGTGGTTCGACGGCAAAACAGGTCGTACCGCCACCAACGAAAAGCGCCGCGCCGTCCGACTGCGAGAAATTCTGGGTCAACTCGGCCCAGCTTTCATCAAAATCGGACAAGCACTCTCAACACGCCCCGACTTAGTACCGCCAGTATATTTAGAAGAACTAACAACGCTGCAAGACCAATTGCCAGCATTTCCCAACGAAGTAGCATATCAATTCATCCAAGAAGAATTGGGCGCCCACCCCAAAGACATCTACGCAGAAATCAGCCCCGATCCGATCGCAGCAGCATCTCTCGGACAAGTCTACAAAGGCAAACTCAAAACCGGAGAAACAGTCGCAATCAAAGTCCAGCGACCGGGTTTAGCCGAAAACATCGGCTTAGATATTTACATCCTGCGGCGCGTTGCAGTTTGGGCGCAAAACACCTTCAAAATAATTCGCAGTGACCTCGCAGCAATTATGGACGAGTTGGGCGAGCGCATTTACGAAGAAATGGACTACACCCACGAAGGTCAAAATGCCGAACGGTTTGCCCAACTATACGGCCACATCAAAGACATTTATGTTCCCAGCATCTACTGGGAATATACCCGCCGCCGCGTCTTAACAATGGAGTGGATCACCGGCATCAAACTTACGAATTTAGAGGCCGTTAAAGCTCAAGGAATCGACGCTCCTTACTTAATTGAAGTGGGGGTGCAGTGCTCTCTCAGACAACTTCTAGAACACGGTTTCTTTCACGCCGATCCGCATCCCGGCAATCTTTTGGCAACTCCTGACGGTCAATTAGCTTATCTCGATTTCGGGATGATGAGCGAAGTTAAACCTTATCAGCGATACGGCTTGTTGGAAGCTGTGGTGCATTTGGTGAACCGCGACTTTGAAGGTTTAGCAAAAGATTATGTCAAGTTGGAATTTTTAACGCCAGATACCGATTTGACGCCAATTATTCCGGCTTTGGCGGGCGTATTTAACAATGCTTTGGGTGCTAGCGTTGCCGAACTCAATTTCAAAAGCATTACTGACGAGCTTTCGGCGGTGATGTACGAATATCCTTTCCGGGTTCCAGCTTACTACGCTTTGATTATTCGATCGCTCGTCACCTTAGAAGGGATTGCCATTAATGTCGATCCAGAATTCAAAGTGCTCAGCAAAGCTTATCCTTACGTTGCAAAACGGCTGTTGAGCGACCCCGCACCGGAATTGAGAGCATCCCTGCAAGATTTGCTGTTCAAACAAGGCGAATTCCGCTGGAACCGCTTAGAAAACTTGCTCAACAATGCCCGCGAGAGTGACGACTACGATGTCAGCAAAATCTTGAACCAAGCATTAGAGTATTTATTTTCCGAAAGAGGAGATTTCATTCGCGATCGTATTGTCCTCGAATTAGTCAAGAGTCTCGACACACTTTCCAGCAACGCCTTTGCTAACGCCAAAGCAGTCGTCGGCGAATGGTTTGGAGTTAAGGCAAATCAACCTGTGGTTTCACCAACTGAACAAAAAAACTTAGAACACATCAAGCGGATTTGGGATATTTTGCAATCAACTCCCGGTTTTGACTCGATGAAAGTATTGCAGCTACTTCCGCAGTTGTTGGTGAAACCGGAAGTGCAGAATATGGGGCAGAAAGTAGTCGGCGGTTTAGCTCAAAGAGCAGTTGCTAGGGTTATTCGCGAGTTTTTGCTTTCGCAGGAACCGGATGCGATTCCCGTGAATGGAAGCTATCCTAAAACTTCGCCTCAGTTGTCTTTACCTGCGGCGAAGTAGTTATCTCATGTCAGGCGAATTGACCATAATTCCTGTAGGGGCGGGTTCACCAATATCTACAATAGAAACGAGAAATTCTGTAAACCCGCCCCGGCTTTTGAGCGTGGTCGATCGACCATGATATTAAATTGGGAGATTGGGATTTTTTGACCGCAGATATTAGCAGATAAACACAGATGAACGCAGATGAAATGTCGTCTGCGTTCTTTTAATTAAGCTTGAATCCTTTAGCGGCTAATTGCTGGCGGAGACTTTGAATCATTACGCGATCGAGAGTATTTTCACCACTATTGGTACTAGATTGGCGCTGTTGTTCAATATATGCTGTACGCTTCTGAGATAAGTCGCGGATGGTCTTTTTAATCGCTTCTCTTTCGGTTTTCTTTCCAGCAACATATGCTCTCTTTTCTGTTAGCGTCATCCCTCGCATGATTTCTGGTAAACTATCATCTGATATTGCCTCTAGTTTAACTGTGCCGTTTTCGAGAGCATCCAGCAAGTCCCAAGAAGCATTATCATAGTATTCAGAAGCTTTGGAGGCACTACGCGAAGCAAAACTTGTGCCAGAATTACTATCTTCAACAGCCTGACGTTGTTGTCCGATTCTTCCTTCTCTACCGTAAGGAATGTAGGTTTGATTAAGTTTAGTATTCCAAGTAGAAATTTCGTCGTCGTAAGGAGACTTAATTACCACAATTTGTTGGTTTTGATTAATGTTGAAGCTACTGCCTTTTGCTAAATCTGCTCCTGATACCCAAAGTTGTCGCTCCTGACTTTCTGCTGAACCACAGTAGATTGTATTAACGAGTGTATCTCCTTTGACAGCGAGATTGACCGATTGATTCCAAACTATTGGGCCTTGATCGAATGGTTCATTACCCGCAATAAAAATCACGCGAAAATCTTCCTGATTTTTACTCCAGTTTAATTCTTGCATTGCTGAACGAATTACCCAGCCAGCATATTCTTGACCGCCGTTGGTTTTGATACTAAATAACTTTTCTGAAACTAAATCTAATTCAGGAGTAAATCCAGTTAATAATCTGACAAAACCTTCGGATGAAGGTAAAGTGTCGTTACCATAATGGTAGAGAGCAACTTCTAACTCTGGTACTTCGCCATCTTTGGTTACTTTAGTTAAAGAGTTAACAATTTGCCAAATTTGAGTGCGCGTCTGGTCAATCAGTCCATCCATGCTATTACTAGAATCTAAAAGGATGGCTATCTGAATTTTTGCTTTGGCGAAAGCTGCTGTGGGAGAACATAAGATACTTAGGGTTAAAGCTGTAGTGAATAAAATTCGAGTTAGTTTCTGCATGAAATTTTCTGATTTGTTAATAGTCAGGACTGACGCACTCAATGGCTGTGTGGCAAGGGTTTGAGCTTCTTCGCAACCCAGAGCGAATGACAGCATTACGTTTTCCCAATTATAGTCATTCCAAAATAGATTTAATGACTGATGTCAAGTAACTTGTAACAAGATTTTACATTGGTGATTAATTCAGTCAGTCATGGACGCAAAAAAGCCGATTTATCCCAAAAATCGTGGATTGATTCGAGATATATTGACGTATAAACCTGGTTTTTGACTCGGTATGCTTCCAGAACTGACTTAAAGAAAAATATCCACAAACAAAAACCAGGTTTATTCCATAAACCTGGTTTTTATGTATTCGATAGATGTCCACTTATCTAGGATTAATCAGAGCTACGAATGACAATCCTCTCCTTATAGCTTCGCTCGCGCGTACTTCGTCATTTCCCTTCTATTTACTTATCGGGGTGAGCTCGGTAGTTTTATGCAAAACTCTCCAGTTTTTTTGGTCGAGTTTGGCAAAGACTGCGTGGAAGTACGGAACCACGGGTGTTTTGGGGATTTAAGGGCGATTTTACGCACTGGTGGTCAGAAACCGGGTTTTTCGCAGAAGACTTCGTTACAAACCTGCATAAATCGCAAAAACCCGGTTTATGCAGGTTTTGATGCGTCTTAACAAAAATTCACATCTAATTGAACGGCCCAATCCACTGCACAGCAAGACTTTCAACCATCGGCTCAAAAAATTTTCTGAATTTCGCATAAAACTACTGAACTCACCCTGATAAGTAAATGTAGGAACAAAGTTGCGGCCGCACTTAACTATGACTGATAAATCCAACCCCTCCGAGGGGGAAGACCACTTATCCGACGAATCCGATGCTGTTGGGTGCTCAGTAAAATCGGAAAAGTTCGATCGAGATCCCGCACACCAGCAAATCGTCGAACTCGTCACCAAAGCTTGCCAGCAGCCCCCCGGCAGTATCCAGCGAGGTCGTTTCTTGCATCGACTGATTCTAGAGATTCTCAAATCGGGCAAACTCTGGAAAGAAAACACACCTTACTATGAAGAGGCACTGAACAAGACATGGATCTATCTGTCTCGAAATTTATGTGAAGCTACCACAGCAAAACGACCTTACGATCCCGAAGAAAGCCTGATTACGACTTGGTTAAATCCATATCTCAAAAAGCGGCTGTTAGATTATCGCCTAGCCCAACGAAAAGAACAGCAAAAACAAAAACCCCGTCAAATAGTGTCCTTAGAAGGAGAACAAGACGAAGAAAATGTCAATTCAATTGAAAAATTACCAGCAGAAGCGGATTCAATTTTCTATGTTGAAGAAGTTATAGAATGGATAGAAACCGATCCCAATAACGAGTTGAAAAGCAGACACGTTAGAGGAAAACCGCAGATAAATTGTCAAGTTTTATTGCAGCGAAAATGTTTGTACGGTCAAAGTTTTCAAGAACTCGCCAAAGAGTTTGGCTGCGCCCATTCTACTTTATATCAATTGTTCAACAATGACTGCCGTCATCTGCTGCAAAAATTTTGCGAAGACCAAGGATATCAAACTTTAAATATACCAGGAGTGTACCAAAACAATGAACCATAACAACCTTTGGGAAATCGAATCTTTGCCAATGCCAATTACTCAGAAGGCACTGCAAGTTGCTCAGCAGTTTGCCACCCAACAGCGCCACCCGCAAAGGCACGAGCAAGTTTATCTCAATACTTTGGCAGTGCTGGCAGTTCGCGATTATCTAAAAATCATCGATATTGAGACTGACTTGACTGAATGCGATAGCTGGAATCCCGTAATTCGCCTGTTTGCAGATGCGGGAGATTTGTATGTTAAAGGATTGGGAAAAATCGAATGCCGTCCAATTAAAAATCGACCTCAAACTCAAGAAACTGGCAACCAGAATTCATCTGCACATCCGCCTGAGATTTGCCCGGTGCCGGTGGAAGCAAGGGCAGAACGCATTGGCTATATTGCTGTAGAAATTGATGAGGAGGAAAAGGAAGCGAGATTGCTTGGTTTTTCTCCCAATGCGGATGCGGGGGAATTAGTATTGAGCGAATTGCATTCCCTGGATGATTTTTTAGGGCATCTAGAACATTTGTTGGAATCTCAAATTAACCTCAGTCAGTGGTTGATGAATGTATTTACGGCTGATTGGCTGCCTTTTGAAGCGGTATTTAACCAGCAGACACAAACTTCTCAGGTGGAGATTCAAAATCCGGTTGAATCTCAGTTAGGCAATTGGTGGCAAAATTTTGTAGACAGATGTTTGCAGCAATTGGATCGAGGTAAACAAAATTTAAAAAACTTGATTTCTCCTGACGAAACCCCCAGTTTTGCATTACGAGGAGGTGAAAATTCGAGAGAAGAATCTGCGTTACAGGGCAGTCAAAGTAGCATCAATAGGTTTCCCGAAGCCGATGTCACGCGGGCTAAGTTGATTGACTTGGGAATGCGGCTGGGAAGGACAACGGTGGCTTTGTTGGTGGCGATTGCTGAAGAGAGCGATCGCACTGTCAGAGTTCACGTTCAACTGCATCCGGCGATCGGAGAACGTTACCTGCCCCAGAATATTAAACTTTCCTTAATCTCCGACATCGGTAAAAATCTAACCGAGTCACAATCAAGGATTCAGGAGAGGTACATTTTGCTGAAGGATATTGAGGTCGATCGAGACGAGAGTTTTAGTATTCGAGTAGCTTTAGATGATTTCAGCGTCACAGAAAATTTTGTGGTATGATATCTCGATTAACTCTACTCGCGTCTAATTTATGAGCTTAAGATTTATCTTGGGTTTAGGGATTGGGGATTTACACAAGGGTTTTCCCGACATCACAGGGGAGTTTCAAGAAAACCAAACAACAGTTCATAAATTTAAAGGAAGTTTGCCACCAGCCCCGGAAGTTGATGATCTGCAAAAAAGATGGCAACTTATTTGTCGTGCGGGAAAATCTAGCAACATCCTTTCTAGAATTAAAGTTAAGGCTACAGGGACAACCAATATTTGTGAAGATAATCCTCAATTGATCTATCAATATTTGAATGAATCTATGAGGCTGTGGCTGAGGAGTGAGGAATTTTATGCGGGAATTGAGGAAAATTTTAGAAGTGTAGTCGATGCGTTTGGTGGTCGATATCAGTGCTTTGAAGTATTTCTCGAAATCAAAGATTCGGAAAATTGGCATCTGCCTTGGGATGCGTGGAAATTTCGCGAAGATTACAAAAACTGTGAAATAATTAAAAGTCCGTCCCAGTATAGAAAAGCTCTCAAAAAGGCAACTACAGGCGGAATGCCTCTGCCTTCGCGAGGTAGAATTTTATGTGTCTCCGGTAATAGTGACGGACTCGATCTGCGACAAGATGAGAAAAGTCTTCAAATGTCTTTTGGCGATCGCTGCGAGTTAGAATTTATTCAACAACCAACCCCTCAACAGTTGCGCGATCATCTTTCACAGGATGAAAAAAACTGGCAAATTTTGTATTACGGCGGACATAGCGATAGCAATTCTGCCAATGGATGGCTCCAGATCAATCAAGCAGATTGCGATAATACTGTCACAATAGATTATTTAAAAGAGGGCTTAGAAAAATCAATTTTTCAAGGATTGGAGTTGCTAATTTTAAACTCTTGTTCTAGCCTCCAATTGGCAGCAGATTTAGTGGCGGGAGGCTTGCCTTTACCGTCAATGATTGTGATGCGTGCGCCGATACCAGATAAAATTGCTCAGGATTTTGTTAAGTCTTTATTCGGATATTTAAGCAAAGAATATCCTTTGTTTTTAGCAGTACGAAAAGCTAAGGATTATTTACAGAAGTGGGAATCTGAGTTTCCCGGTGCGAGTGCGATACCAGTGCTCTGTCAGCAGCCAACTTTTGAGGGGTTGACTTTACTGCAATTAAAGCACGCGCGGCGCAGCTATCCCGTAGGGAATCGCCCGGTTGTTGCTGTGGCAGATGTTTTGGGTGATACTGGGGACGATCGCCCAAACAACGATATCTCTATTTTTATTTCTAATTTGATGCAGCGCCTGGGAATCGGTTTAGCTACTACCGCTAGCAGTTATATGTTAATGGGCCCGATACTTGCCCCAGTTGCTAATCAAATTGGCATGGAAAACCACCGTCAAAATAAACCTTTAATTGCGAAAAGATTCTACAAATTAGCAAGTTTAATTAACCTTAATTATGCACAGCCTTACTATAATTTAGCTATGTTATGCGACGAATTGAATGACGATCGCGGTGCGTTAGAAGCAATGCAAAATGCTGTATTGCGAGGACTTCCTGATGCTTCTGCTCAAATATCTAAATTATTCATTCGCAAGGATAAACATCAAGCAGCTTTAAAGGCGATAAACCTTTGTTTAGAACACGCTAAATACGACGGTGTAAAAGCTGCTTGTATCAAAAATCGTGGCTGGATACGGTTCAAAGAACAGCAATATGACGATGCAGAGATAGATTTTAAAACAGCAATTGGATTGACAGACAATAGCCCTGAAGCTCACTGTTTTTTAGCACGGGTTATGGAAACTAAAGGTAAGCCCCATGAAGCGTTAGAACACTGGGAAAAAACGATTAAATATTCTAAATCTAGCGTACCAGAACAAGATAAATGTATCCAAACTGCCAAACAACATTTACGAATAAAAGGAAATATCAAGTGAAAATCAGGATTGCAGTTTTTATAGCTTTAAGCTCGATCGCAACTACTGTACTAGCAGCGAGTAACAGAATATCCAACGGACTGATTATCCATAGTAGCGGGGAAGTTGCGATCGAGCGCCAAAACGGGCTAATTGTCCGCCCTACCAGCGGTACGCCGATTTATCCGGGAGACAAATTGCGAACCGCACAAAACGCACAACTGACGATCCAATGTGCAGATTGGGGAATTAAGTCGATCGCAGGGAGTGAAAATCAATTGAATAGCTGTTTGTTAGCCAAAGAAGAGTCTAAATCTGATTGTAGCGCCGACTTGGTTAAATGTCCCGATCGCGGCGACGATAAAATTGCTTGGAATAGCGCGCCAATTCCTTATATAATCAGTCCGCGGCGGACGAAATTGCTCGACAGCAAGCCAATTTTGCGGTGGAATCCGGTTGCTGGTGCGACTAGCTATAAGTTGAGCCTCCGGGAAAATGGAGCGAAATTAAACTGGGAAATGACTGTTAGCGGTACTGAGGCTGTCTATCCGGGGGAACCGGCGCTGAAACCGGGTGTTAGGTACCGATTGATTGTCGAGGCGAATACGGGCGCTTCTTCTGAAAGTGCCGTGGGAGAAGGAGATACAGAGTTTAGCTTGCTGGATGAGAAGCAGGTTGAGGCTGTTAAGGATGCGGTTGGGGCGATCGACAAACAAGTACCTAACGAAAACGCCAAAAAATTAGCAATTTCTAGCGTTTATCTTAACACAAACTTGATTGCCGAAGCAAGAGAAATTTTAGAAAATTTACAAGAAACAGGCGTGGAAACACCGCCCATTTATCGCACGTTGGGCGATTTGTATCTAGAAAAGCTACAACTGGTTCCCCAGGCTAAAGTCTACTATTCCAAGGTGATTAATACCGCGAAACCTGACGATATTGAGGAGTTGACAGCCGCTAGATACGGATTGGGGCAAGTTCATTCAGCGATGAGAAATAATCTGGAAGCTATGAAATATTTGCGAATGGCAAAAGATGGATATACAACCTTGGGAGATTTGCCAATGGTGGAAAAGATTGATAAACAATTGCGGGATTTGCAAAGGAGGGAAGACAGGAAATAGTGAATTTTTGATGAATGTACGATCGCAATAACCAAAATTCGTAGGGGCGGGTTCGCGACTAATTTTGTCACCCACAAATAATGTTTATAAACCCGCCCGCACCCAACCAATTACCCCAAACAACATCAATTCGTAGGGGCGGGTTCGCGAGGGATTTTGTCACCCACAAATAATCTTTATAAACCCGCCCCCACCCAACCAATTACCCCAAACAACATCAATTTATCTGGTTAAATTCAATGAATTATTAATATTTGGGTGGGGTGGGGGCGGGTTTTTACGATTCGTCGTTGGGTGTCATATATTTCGGTGAACCCGCCCCTACAGGATTGTGATATTATAATTTATTGTTGATGAATGTACGATCATAACATCTACTAACAAAACCATGAAATCAACACAAAAAAAAACCCGCTTTTTCCTCACCTTCCTCTCATTTACCGCATTAGCAATGTGGGAAATAGGACTTTTCGCCCCATCCCAAACAGCCACAGCCCAAATTACCCCCGCAACCGACGGCACTAATACTCAAATTACTCCCAGCGGCAACCAATTCAACATCAACGGCGGCCAACAATCCGGCGACGGTGCAAATCTCTTTCACAGTTTCCAGCAATTTGGTTTAACTCAAGGACAAACTGCTAACTTTATATCAAACCCCAATATCCGCAATATTTTAGGGCGAGTTGTCGGCGGCGATGCTTCGCTAATTAACGGATTAATTCAAATAACGGGCGGCAATTCCAATTTATTTTTAATGAATCCGGCGGGGATTGTATTTGGTGCAAATGCCAGTTTGAATGTGCCTGCTGCTTTCACTGCGACTACTGCGACGGGCATCGGTTTTGGCAATAACTGGTTTAGTGCGGCTGGTACTAATAATTATACTCAATTAATCGGAAATCCTAATAGTTTTGCTTTTACAAATACGCAACCGGGAGGAATTGTCAATTTAGGCAATTTGGCCGTGGGACAAGGGCAAAATTTAACTTTATTGGGTGGTACAGTTTTGAGTACGGGACAACTTTCTGCACCGGGAGGAAATATTATTGTTGCGGCGGTTCCCGGCGAGAGTTTAGTCAGAATTAGTCAACCGGGAAATCTGTTGAGTTTGGAGATTCAGCCGCAATCTGCAGCGGGCAGTTTGCCTCAAAATTGGGTGTTGCCAGTTGCATCTTTGCCGCAGTTGTTGGCGGGTGGCGGGGGAAGTGCAACGGGGGTGACAGTCAACGCTGGAGGGCAAATAGAATTAACTGGTTCTGGTTTGCAGGTAGAGAATGGAGATGTCACTGCTAAAGAAGTAACTGCGGAGAATGCAACGCTGTCAGCTAATCGCAATTTGACATTAGTTGAAAGTCTGTTGCGTACAACTGGCGATTTGAATTTGCTGGCTGACAATACAGTGCGGGTGCGCGATAGTGTGGCAAATCCGTTTGTGGCGAATGCTGGCGGAAATCTCTACATTCAGGGAAATCAAAGTATCGATATTTTGGCGCTGAATCATCTTTCGCAAACGCCATTTGTGAGCGGTGGAAATTTGACTTTAGTGAGTGATGGCATGATATCTACAGATGCTCACTTTCGCAGTGGCAATAATATGTCAATTCTCGATCGATCGGGCAAACCTGCTAATTTTACCAGTTTGTACGATCCAATATTTACGCAGCCCAATGACTATATCTCTGGGGGATATACGGGGGCTTCCCTCAAGGTAGATACGACTTCGGGTACGGGAAATATTATTTTTAATGGAGATATAAGTATTACGAGTCCAGACACAAATATTACTAGCGGTGATCCCGGCACAGATGAATTTATTCTGCGTACTTCGCAAGCGGTAATTTTGCGATCTGGCGGCAAGATTCAAACAAGAGGTATTGATACTTATATCTCTCTAACCAAGAACGCAGGGCCTGTAATTATGCAAGCTATAGATGACATTATTATTTCGGGAACTTATATAGGTCCATCTATCAAAATAGATACGACTTCGGGTACGGGAAATATTATTGTTAATGGAGATATAAGAATTACCAGTACCGCTGCAGCTTATGGTAGCCCTCCTACGGGTTATGAATTGATTTGGGGCGGTTCTAGAGCGGTAATTTTACAATCTGGCGGCAACATTCAAACAGGAAACTTTTGGGCTTATAGTCCTACTTTAAATAATACAGTCCCTATAATTATGCAAGCCACAGGCAACATTCAAACAGGAAGTATTAATACAGGTCAGACAATGGATGATAGTAGTGGTATAATATCTTTAACTGCTGGAGGCAACATCCTTACAGGTACACTTTCTACTGGGCTTAGTCTGGGCAGTCTCAAGAATGGCGGCGATATTACTTTGAATGCAGGTGGCACTATTACGACTGGCGATCTCAATGTAAAGGCGATTCAAAACGGCGGGCAGATAGCACTTACGAGCGGCGGTTCAATTGATATCGGAACGATCGATACAACGGGCGATAGCGCTGCTGGAAATATTACAATTCAAGCTAACAGTGGCATCACAACACCGACAACAGGAATTATCGCGGGTACTTCTAGTAACGGCAATGGCAGCAACGTTACTTTATCTACTACTAATGGAAATATTAATATTGGTAGCGTAGATACTTTTGGTATATTGCAGGGTGGAAATATTAATATTACCAACACTAAGGGCGATATCATTACAAGTCAGTTGCAAAGTTCCTTGTTCACTTCAACTAACAGAGGTGGCGCAATTAATCTCAGTGCGGGCGGCAATATTACTACTAATAGCATTGGTTCATCTGCCTTGCAAAATAGTGGGGCAATAACGTTGATAGGTGATAAGAGCCTTAGCTTAAAAGGGAGTGTTAATTCCGATTCTCGTAATGGTGTTAGTGGTAATATAACTATGGAGGCTGGTAATGGAATTAATCTTAATGGGAATAGCATCAGCGCTGGTGGCCCTCAATGCCCAACGGGTGGGAATGTTACCCTCAAGACTACCAATGGTGACATTATAATTTCTCCAGGTCAGATCGATACAATTGGTAATACTCCTGGTAATATTTTTCTTTCAAGTGGAGGTGCGATCTCTATTGGATCGGCAAACTCAGTAGCTGGCTCCATAGATGCCCGATCTGACAGCAAGGGTACTGGCGGTAATGTAACCATTTTGGCTAATGGCGATATTAATCTTCTAAGCATTTCAGGCGTGTACATACCAGGTGATACTGGCGGCGGTAATATTAGCCTCACTAGCATGAATGGTAAAATTAGCACAGGCATTCTCAATACCGAAGCTAATATTAGTGGCAATGCTGGCAATATCAACCTCCAAGCTAAGAATGGCATAGAAACACCAAGTGAAATACCAGGATATAGCTTAGATTTATTATCGACTCGTTCTCCTAATGGGAATGGTGGCAACATTACTCTATCTACGATTAACGGTAATATTCAAATAGGTAATGTCAATTCTGGCGGAAAATTGCAGGGTGGAAGTGTTAATATTACCGCCAGCACTGGCAACATTACTACTCGTGGTATTCAAGCCAGTGGTACTCAAGACGGCGGATCGATTACTTTTAAGAGCGGCGGGGCGATCGACACTACGGCCGGAATCATCAATGCGATCGGCGGCAACAACGGCGGCAATATTTCCCTCGAAGCTGGAACCAACATCAGTACGGCAGGAATTGGTAGCGCTTTATTATTAAGTGGGTTCAACGCCAATAGCGGGAATCTTCGCATTCAAAGCGGCGGTAATATCGACACAACTGCCGGCCCAATTATTACCGCTGCGGCCAATGGTAAGGGCGGAGGAATCACCATAAATGCTGGCGGAACAGTTTCGACATCTGATATTAATTCCCGCACTTTCGCTCCCAGTATTACTGTGACTGGCGGCAATATAGATGTCCAGGCAAAGGACACTATTACTGCCAAGGGCAAGATCGAAACCAACCGCAATAACATTACTTTTAACGCTCCGGTAACATTAGGTGACAACCTGTCGGTAAAAATTTTAGAAACTGGCGATATTACTTTTCAGTCTACTGTTGACGGCCCTTACAGTCTGACTGTTCAACCCGATGCGGGAAGTGTTGACTTTGGCGATGCTGTTGGCAGTGTTACTCCCCTCAACAGCGTCAATATTCAAGATGATATCCCCGAAATTTCCGGTGGAATTAACATTATTACTACGAATAATATTACCGCCAAAAATATTACGTCACCCGCCGGAATTTCTTTGTTTAGTGAGAACGGAGAAATCACAACCCAAAATCTCGATGCGACTTCCCCTAACACGGGCGGCAATATCGATTTGAATGCTGGAACTAATATTACTGCGGGCGATATCAATACCTCGTCTGCTGGTAATGGCGGCAGTATCTTGCTCGACGCTACCGGAAGTATTACTGTTGGTAAAATTGACTCTTCGGCGCAGGGGAATGCAGGGAATGTCACGGCTTATAACCGCAGCACTTCTGGCAATATTACTGTGAGTCAAATTGATGCTCAGAGTCAGGGCAGCGGTATCGGCGGAAATGTGGAGATTCTGATGGGAATGTTTTTTCGATCGCTCAATTCCTTCACAGACAGAAACGGCATCAATGCTAGCATTTCTACGGCTGGAAGTCCTGGAGATAGCAGCGGCGGTACTATAATTATCCGCCACGGAGGCGCAGGATTAACGCCGTTTATTGTCGGTGATTCTGCCACAAATGGAACGGCGGGTGCAATTACTAGGGGAAATTCTAATCCTATTCAAACAATTTTGCGGGATAACTCCTATCTTTATACTCACAGACAGGATGTCGATCGCATTCAAATTATTTCCGTACCGCCGCCAACACCCGCACCCACACCAGCAGCTACTCCAACGCCCGCAGCTACTCCAACACCCGCACCCACAGCAGCAGCTACTCCAACGCCCGCACCGACACCAGCAGCTACTCCAACGCCCGCAGCTACTCCCACGCCCGCACCAACGCCCGCAGCTACTCCAACGCCCGCACCGACACCAGCAGCTACTCCAACACCCGCACCCACAGCCACAGCTACTCCCACGCCCGCACCGACACCCGCAGCTACTCCCACGCCCGCACCGACACTCGCAGCTACTCCCACGCCCGCACCCACAGCCGCAGCTACTCCAGCGCCTTCCCCAACACCGACTCCAGCGCCCGCACCCACACCCCCACCGCAAATCCCACCGCGTTTACCCCTCGCACCTTCGGCAACACCGGAAAGCTCGATCGCACCATCCCCAACTCCCGAAAGCTCGATCGCACCTTTCCCAATTCCCCAAATATTTATCGCACCTGCCCCAATTCCCGAAAGTTCGATCGCACCTTCGGCAACACCCGATCCGATACCTGGTTTTCCCCTCAATATCCGACTGCCATCAATCCCCGATTCATTCGTACTGCCACCCCGCGCGCGCCCCACCCAGCCCTCAACACCCACAACCCCAAACGCTGCTGCCCGCATAGCTTCGAGGCCTACCCTTCCCTCTGTTTCCCAAATCACCTCCTCCCTCGGCGCTCAACCTGCGATCGCCCCCCAACCTTCAAACGCACCAAATCCCGCGCCCACAGCCCCTCTTGCCTCCGTAACCCAGCCGTTAGCTCCAATTCAGCCAGCACCTGCAAGTGCGATCGTACCCGCGCCTGTAAGTGCGATCGTACCCGCACCTGCACCCGTCCCCGCACCCGCTGTCAGCCCCAGCCAGACTCCCCAACAAAATTTAGCTTTTTTAATTGGCGATTTATTGGGTGCTGAAACTTCTTTCGAGCTAAATCCTGAAACTGGAAATACCAGAGTTGGCTTTCTGCTAGAAAATAATCGACAAATATCGATCGACATACCGCCCGTTGTTGAAACACCCAATCTTACCTTTATCCCAGCTTCAGAAAACCCTCCCGAAAACCCGCCGCAGCTTGGCGCTTCTTCCACCGAACAACCCGACGGATACATAGTCTTAAATCCCCCTCCCGCCGAGACGCCTCCTCCAGAACAACCTCCTGAAAACCCTACTAATTGGTTGGCAAATATTCCCCAAATCTCTCTGCCGCAAATAGAATCACCTCCCGTTAATCCAGTACCCGCACCAACACCAGCACCAGCACCAACTCCAGCGCCCGCACCAACTCCAGCCCCAACTCCAACTCCTGCCCCCGCACCAGCGCCAATTCCCGCACCAACTCCCACTCCCCCTCCGATCGCAGAAAATCCCTTACCCGCAGATATCCCAAATATCTTTCCGTCACAAATTAGCAGGTCGCTCGTCGAACAAACTTTAGACCAAGGCAATGCTAATGATGCTGTTGCTCTAATTGACCAACTCTTTGAACAAGACTACGAAAATTATTATGGGGAAAATTTCACAGATAAAAAAATCAACGTTCAATATCTAAGAGAAACTCTCAAAACAATTAAGGAGGAAACCGGGAAGCAAGCTGTAATTGTTTACGCGATCGTCCGGCTCAAAGAAGTGTCGCTAGTGTTAGTAGTTCCCGACGGGCCTCCTATTCTCAAACAAGCGCCGGTTAACAGCAAAACACTGCTAAAAACTGTGAATCTTTTTCAGGGCTATTTGGCACAGCCACAAAGTTCCCAAGATACAGCATATTTGGAAAACGCGCAGCAACTTTACCAATGGTTAATTGCACCAATATCTAAAGAATTGGAATCGTTAAATATCGATACGCTAATTTTTTCATTCGATGCAGGTTTGCGCCAACTGCCACTATCCGCTTTGCACGACGGGAAGCAATTTCTAGTAGAAAAGTACAGCCTCGGCTCAATCCCCAGTGTCAGCCTCAGTAACACAAAGTATCAAAGTTTGAAAAACGCTCAAGTTTTAGCAATGGGTGCTTCAGAGTTTCCACACACCAAGAAAGAGCGTTTGGCTGCGGTGCCGATCGAATTATCTGCGATCGCCGGGAGGAGAACTGAAACGCAAAATCAAGCAGCATTTCCCTTGTGGCAAGGTCGCTCTTTTCTCAATCAAGACTTTACCCTAGAAAACCTGACAAAACAGCGAGAACAACAGGCATTTGGAATCGTTCACTTAGCTACTCACACCAGTTTTCCTCAAGGCGAAAATGGAAGAAAAGAAGCTGAGATTGATTTGTGGGACAGCTCTTTGGCGCTGGATGAATTTAGGTTGGCGAAGTGGTACGATCGCCGACAAGTCGAGTTATTAGTGCTGAGTGCGTGCGAAACTGCGATCGGTGACAGTACAGCAGAAATGGGATTTGCTGGACTGGCCGTCCGCAGCGGTGTCAAATCAGCGGTAGCGAGTTTGTGGAAAGTTAATGATATCGGCACTTTGGCGTTGATGACCGAGTTTTATGGCAATTTGCGATCGGCGCCAATTAAAGCTGAAGCGCTCAGAAAAGCTCAACTGGCAATGATTCACAAACAAATTGTAGTAAAAGACGGTCAATTGCGGGGAACTCAAGGCGCGATCGACATTAATCAAGCCACACAAGTAGCCAATGCAGATTTCTCACACCCCAAGTTTTGGGCCGGATTCACAATAATTGGCAGTCCTTGGTAGGTTATACCATTTTAGATTTTAGATTTTAGAATTGGGAATGACTGATGATGTATGGGTTTGGAGCACGGGCCTACACTTGGATTCTTTTTTTTTAGTGGTGTTAATCGGGCCTTGCACAATTTGAGGATGATGCTTGTGGGGTACGTGTCCCGCCTGCTTTGAAAATAAGCGGACGGGCGGGACGCCCATCCCACAAAACAATCAAAATCATCCCGCCATTATGCAACGCCGTTAATCGGAGATTTGATATTTACCCAGACTTCTGTTGACACCAATGCGCTTCGTGCACACCCCACATTGACTGGTGGCATTTTGCAAAAAGTAAATGTATCCCTGACTACTATCTTTTTATGTCATAAATTTGCTATGAATAGCAAAACTAAACACTAGCGGGGCAAAACCTGTGGGCAAGTTTGATAAAATATTCAATTCAGAAGACCAATCCGAAGCAAGCTTGACTTTAGAAGAATCCGTAGCAGCGGTAGCATTTGTTGCAGCAGAGGCAAATTCCCCTGATACGGATGCTGATATCTTAGAAAGCATACTTTGGGAATCAGAAATCTTTGCTGAATACTCGGAAGATGATATGTCAGCAATGTTTCAAAGACTCGCCGGTATTGTTGCCCAAGACGGTTTAGGAGCATTATTTAATACTGCTTGGGAATCCATGCCAGATGAGTTAGTATTGGATACTTTTGCAATTACCGCAGCAATGTTTGTCGGAGATGGCGAAATATCCCAGAAGCACCAGGCTTTTCTCCAAGAATTCCAGGAAGCATTAGGTGTGGAAGACGAGGAAGCTGCAGAAATTATTGAGGATGTAATTGCTGCTTACTCGGAAGTAGAGGGCGAAGAGTCTGATTTCGATGGGGCATGGTACGTATCTCCTGAAGGCAATTTTAGCGTTCCCATTCCAGTTGACGAGGAACGAGGCGGTAAAATTGATGATCAAGAAGGCTGTGTCGCATTTTCAGACGACTTTGGTGTTTTGCTGAAAATTGATTATTTCCCTGTTGCTGGTGAAGTGGAAGAAACAATCGAGTCGGTTGGTGAGGAAGGTTATCTCAAGTCTTTTCTCGACAATTTTGTTTCTCAGGCAATTCTTGCTAATGTTCCCAATTCTAAGTTACTCCACGCAGAATATTTAGAAGATGAAGAAGCTTATTTCGTGGTTTTAGATTTGCCTGCGGGTGCAACTATCAGCGTGCAAGAAAACGATGGCCCTTTGACTCGGTTGGATGCTTACCGGGGACTTATGGCTTTTATTGCTGACGATTTTTGCTACACCGTAAGCTGTCAGCGCATTTATCAGGAGGGGGATGAATTGGGTTCCCTGGAGTCTGAAGTTGAGGGAATTATGAACAAGATTTTTGAGTTTATTGAGACAATCGAATTCGGGCCAATCGAATAAGCAGGAATTATTTAGGGGGGCTAAAAACCGGGTTTCTTTCTAAATGTCTCGCTGCTTAACCCTATATTTTCAGAGAAACCGGGTTTTTGGCCAACCATTCTCAGGATATGACATCGGGTCCGATCGATCGACCAAAATTAAACTGGTTGGTAGTGAAGACTTGAGTTTTCATTACTTCCCGGCTCGCGCTTATTTTACCGCACTGCTAGATATTAGAGGTTTTTTGCCATAAAGAGTGCGATCGACAACAGGCTTTTTTGACCGATTCTCGATCGCACTTCCAGATACATTCAGTCAACCAAAGTCGAGAGGCAGCAGCAATTAGCCGCCATTTTCGACTAATTAGTAGTCTGAGCTTCCACCAATCTTTGCTTGAGTTCTTCCAAAGCACTCGCCCAGCGCGGATCTGGCTGCACCGAGCCGGAATCAGCGCTCGACACCGTTGCTGCTGACTGATTGCGGCGAGACTTGTTGTTGTCACCCCGACGGCGATTGCTTTTGCTGGAACCGCCTCCACCTTGGGTAGGAGGAGCCGAGCGCTGCTGTTGCTGAGGCGCAGGCACAGGCATAGGCACAGACGCCGATGCCGACACCAATTGCGGTGACTGCGGCGACTGCTGCTGATCGTCTTCGCCCTTCTCAGATTTACCCTTAGAGCGGGGTAATGCCTTCTCTATTTTCAGCGGGTTTTCTTTGAACATCAAGCCGTTGTATTTCTCAATAACTTGGTCGGCTTGTTCGTCGGTTAGCACCGTCACAAAACCGAATCCTCGGCATTTTCCAGTTTTGCGGTCTGTAATTACCTTGGTGGTAACAGATTCGCCCTCCGGTGCAAAAACTTCTTGCAATTCTTGGCGATCGAGTTCCTTTGGTAGATTGCCAACATAAAGACGAATAGACATGAAAAATTCCTCCCGACTTGGATTTTAATTAATTTGCTCGAACAGAATTACCTGAAGTCAACTGAATATTTACTTCAGGCAAACACCACCTAACCCGAGAATTAGCGCATTCCTCCCACCAACCTTGACAGCTCCCCCCACCTTTTAGAACAAAAAGATGATTTACTCTGATAAGGCCGGAACTTAACCGCCGATGCAGAGAGCTTTTAAATCTCAGGTTGTTGTGTAAACTTTTAGTCATCACTCAAATGTTTAGGCTATTGGCTATTCTGTATTACTTGCTTCCGGTTTTGATTCAGAATGTTTATAGCCAGCGCCGTCTAGAAATTTATGTCCAAGGATGTCAATTGTAAGCGATCGGAATGCCAGTATTCAGTTTAATACAGTGATGGATAAAATGGCTAACATTTTTTCAGCCAGTAATCTTACCTCGATCCTAATCTCGCTCCTAATGCTGAGAACTACTCACTTACCTGCTATCCCTTAAATCAGGCCCGGCAGAGTCCGAGCATTCTTTAAAGGTATCACAGCCTTGGTAACAGAGCTAGTTATTTAGGAAGATTTCAGTCTGAATTTAACGGAAACCACATCTGAATCACTTTTGAGAATTCATCTGGCACAGCAAAAATAGCGATCGAAAAAAAACAGCCGACAAGCGGCTGGCTGTACTTGCTGTGTTGGGATGTTGACAATTTTTACGCAATGCCTTAAGGGATTTTAGCCAACTGAAGTTATCGCGCTATTTGGTTCAATCCAATTCCTGTAAACTAATGTAACAGACTGCGGGCAAAAAAGCAACTTTTCTTTACGAAGGAAGTTCGGCAACGGATTTTGTAACGGATGTAACGGATGTAACGGATGTAACGGATAGACTGTAGGGTGCGTAGGGAGCAACTCCAGAATCCGATCGCCCATCCGCTGTTTAACTCAAAACCGATCGAGGCTGCCCGTTGAGACCGATTCACCTGAGAAGTGGCACCATTCTCAATAAGCTTTTTATGAACAGGCAAGATGCCTGTTCCACAAAGAGTGAATTTTCTTGTGGAACAGGCATCTTGCCTGTTCCTGAGAATGGTGCAAGATGTGAGATTCACCCCACAATCCGACAATTATTCCTCACCTTGGCCCCTGGATAATGATGTATGCGCCCCAAAAAGCAGCAGCAAAAGCCAAAACCGCAGACCAAATCGGATGTCCGCTGTCACTAACCCTCCCTCCTTGACTGCGGAGACTTTCAAGGTCGATCGCCACAGTAGCACCCCGGCGCAGCCAACCAGTCGCGACAACAGATGTTCCGATCAAATCGCTGGGGCGAGTAGTCTCTTTGAACAAAAATGGCCACAAAGAGCCAATGTAGCCAAACCTCGAAACATGGTGCAACCTCACCAAACCCGTCGCCGTTTGCAAAATCAAATCTTGTCCCAGCCAATTATTCATACCAGGCCTACCCAAAAGTTGCCCTTCCAGCCGCACCGGTTCAGCATCCAGCGGCAAACTCTCGGGATTTGACAAAATTTCCGGCAAACTCGGGGAAGCGGTTTCTCGCGGTATAATATCCGGGAAGAAATAATTGATCCGCATCAAAGTACCGATGCTAAATCCGATCGGCAAACACCCCCAAAGAATCGATCGATCGCCCCAAAGCCAATCCAACTGCCAGATACTCGTCCTCGAAAAAATCCAGCCAATCAGCCACAGCACGCCGACTATCCCCAAACTCATCGGAATCCCAAAAAACGGCGCACCCTGTAAAAATAGTTTTGAGTCTTTAAATTCGAGTATTGACTTAAACAGAGACAATTTTCCTTTCCTGGGTTGTTCTTGCACTCCCGCGTTTGCCAAATCTAACTCTGTCTCCACTTGCCAGAATTGAGCATAAAGAGCCAACAGCTTCAAACGCTCTCCCAGCAAAGGATGCGCGCGATTAACCGTCAACCAATTGCGCTCCTGATTGCTGACATCCCACAGCAAAATCTGTTCTAGCGGCGCGTGTAATGCAGCAGAACCAAGGGTTACAGCTTGTCCAACACCTACGGGTAACAATAGATCGAAACTTTCGAGGAAAAAGCTAGTTTGTTTTTGCTGCTCGATATTAGCAGCAATGCCGATCGCAATTTTACCCAGTGCCCGCGTCAAACCGTTAGGATTACCCGTAATTTCCGCAGCAGTGCGATCGCTAAAATACACTCTGCGGCGCGACAGCCACAACATCGGCCAGCGCAACAACTTATAAATCCCGTAACTAATAGCAGAAATTGCAGCGGCCACAAATTTAACAGCAGAACGCAAAAACTCGATCGTCATTAAATCACACAACCGCTCTTGCCAGTGCGCCACCTGCCAATAAATCAAGTAAGGAATCTGAATCACCAGCAGCGCCAGGGACATCGGCGCAAAATCCCAGTGAGAGATATGGCCCAACTCGCGCGCGAAAATAGTAGCAATTTCATCATCCGTCAATTGTTCCAACAGCCCGCGACTCACAGCAATCCGAGCAAAACGGGGCAAACCGCCGTAACTGAAAGCTACAGGAACATTCAGCGGCAAGAGTTTCAGCACCGGCACCGGCATATTTTGCTTCGTACAAAAGCTTCGCAGTACCCGACTAGCTTCCTTGCTGTGCTTGGATAAAACTGACCCGCGCAGAGTTTCGATGCCGCAAAACAGTTTCAGCAGCGCGTCTATCAGCCAGGGAGACGAGGCCAAAAGCAATCCAAAAACCATCTGAACAAACGGAGTTGGATCGCGGTAAAAAAGCTGAATCGGCGCGAAAATAGGCAGTCTAGTGAATATGTAAAGCTGAACCAACAGAGAATTAGTGTTTGTCAGCAGGAATTGCAGGATAAACCGGGCTAGGAAAAATAGGGCGATCGCACTTGCAACGGCTTGCACCCGAAACTCCAGCAACTTCAGCGGTTTGAGGGGGCGCGGGCTTTTCGCGCGCCCGGTGTCGCGCCAAGTGAGTTGGTAAGTATCTGGGCTGGCGACTCCGGGGATATCTGTTGGGGAAGCGGAACTATTTTCGCCGCTAATTTCTGCGGTATCGGGTGCGGTTTCTGTAGGGGCGGTGCCCCCGTGCCCGCCCTCTGATGTCGGGCGAATCGGCGGTGTGGGGGGTGGAGGTGGCGGGGAAATCGGTTGCGATTTGGCGTTTACAGGCGCGGCAGTCGGCTCTAAAGGTAAAAATCCTGTTTTTTTATCGGCGGTCGGTCTATCGCCCCCAATCGATTTTTTCGCCGATTTTGTTGCAGCATCAAAGGCGACAAAGCCTGTTTGGGGGGGAGTTTCTGCGGATTTTGGTTTATTTTCCGGTGGTTTTGGGGGGCGAGGGGGGGTTAATTCTTTTAAAGCGCGATCGGCCCAAGTTTTGACTTGAGGGTTGGGACTTTTGGCGAGGGAAGAGCACAGGGCGATCGCCTCTTTCACATTACCGGTTGCTTTGTACGCAGCCACTAACCCCATCTGCGCGCGGATTCCCGACGACTGATTGGCGGCGGTTTGGGTAACGGATTCTAAAAGGGCGATCGCCCGATCGTAATCCCGCGCTTTCAAAGCAGCTAACCCAGCCTCTAGAGACTGTTTTGCAGATGAACCCGATTGATTTGAATTAGGTGGAGATACCATTACAGTGCTGGCGATCGCGTCCTTTCTAAGATAGCTTGGCTGGTCGATCGATAACTGTTCTAACACAGCTCTATTTTGCTGTCATTAGTTGCAACTTTTGCCGCCAGGTACTTAAATAATTTCACTAAAATTATTTGTTTCTGAGATATTGCACGATCACCAGGATCCGACAGGGGTTTAAACCCCTGCCTCAAAGCTAAAGTCCTCTAAAAGAGGACTGAAGAATTATGTCAATTTGTGGTTAAATACTTCCTTGCTCTTTTAGTCTCGCGTTGCGCGGACTTTGTTTGACAAGAAGCGATTTCAATCGCCAGGCTTTAATCTCTATTTTTTGATGCTAAAATTGAAAACAGTAGCTAAAGGAAAAATGCCATGTCAGACCAAGACATCGCTAAGATAATTACTATCGAACCGGGTAAGCGAGGTGGTAAACCTTGTATTCGAGGTATGAGAATTACGGTTTATGACGTGTTGGAATATCTCGCTTCTGGGATGACTTATCAAGAAATCCTAGAGGATTTTCCCTATCTCACGCAACAGGATATTTTAGCTTGCTTGAGTTTCGCTGCTAAACGAGAGCAGTTTATGTTAGTTGTTGGGTGATGAAACAACTGTTATTTGACCAAAATCTCTCTCCTCGTCTTGTCAATCTCCTTGCTGATATTTATCCAGATTCCGCTCATGTTGATGCAATTGGATTACCTACCGCACCCGATCGCGAAGTTTGGGAGTATGCTCGTCAGCATGACTATATTGTCGTTACCAAGGATGCGGATTTTAGCGAATTGAGTCTATTGTTGGGGTTTCCTCCCAAGGTAATTTGGATACGACGCGGAAATTGCTCGACGCGGGATATCGAGAGGCTACTAAGAGATAACTATGATGCGATCGCAGTTTTAAGAGACACTCCTAATAGCGGTATTATCAGTTTGTTTTAACTCATATCTTGCCTGTTCCTAAACAAGTAATTGAGAATGGTGCAACATCTCAGTTTTAATAAAAACGTTTAAAGAAACCGGGTTTTTGACCAAATCTACGCATCACAATCAAAAATTGTCGAAAAAACCCGGTTTCTGGCCACCCGCGCGTCAGCCCTAAATTTGCTAAAATAGACCCAGAAAATATCAAAATATAAATATGAACGAATCCCAAATACCCCAAATTCCTTGGCTGCCATTAAGCCGAGAAGCGCACAAACTATCAGTTACCGACAGATTAGCTTTAGTCAACGCGATTGTTGAGTCCATCAGACAAGAACTCAGATCCCGCCAACCTCTGCTGGATGATTTTGTGGAACCCGTGACTGGGCTAGCAAAAACTGATACGCCACCCGCAACAGATGACGAATTTGAAATTAGATTGCGGCGCGATCGCAAAGGTGCGGCAAAGCGACTCAGAGGGCTAGCAAAAACTGATATGCCACCTCCAACAGATGCCGAAGTTGCACTCATGTTAGAAGAGCGTTTGGTGGAGAAATACCTAGAATGAAGGTATTAATAGACACCAACATTATCCTTGATAGTTTGCTAGAACGAGAACCGTTTGTAGAAGATGCTGATGCTTTATTTGAGGCGATCGAAAATGAGCAAATTGAGGGATATGTAACGGCAACAACCTTAACAA
Organism: Microcoleus sp. B6-A1; assembly: GCF_036705085.1. Taxonomy (NCBI): domain Bacteria; kingdom Bacillati; phylum Cyanobacteriota; class Cyanophyceae; order Oscillatoriales; family Microcoleaceae; genus Microcoleus; species Microcoleus sp. B6-A1. Next base: position 4,977 of record NZ_JAUBTU010000067.1, on the reverse strand, counting down.
ATATCTTCTATATTGTCAGAAGGCAAACTCGCAGCCTCGATCGCGCTAGGCAAGCTATTGCTGAAACACTAGCATTAATGAAAGTATCTGCCGTCGATCGCCACGTTTTGGAAATAGCATTTGCATCTAATTTAACCGATTTTGAAGATGCCGTGCAGTTAGCTTGTGCGCTGTCAGATAACTTGGAGGCGATCGTAACCCGCGATGCAGGAGATTTCGCTGGTGCCACCTTACCAATTCTATCACCTAAAGAGTTATTAAAACGTTTGGAATAAGATTAATCTCACATCTTGCACCATTGTTAAGAACGGGCAAGATGCCCGTTCCACAATAAAATTGAGTTTTGTGGAACGGGCATCTTGCCCGTTCCTAAACAGGTAGTTGATAATGGTGCAAGATATCAGATTAATAGGACTTACGCACTCCGACAAAGAAACCGGGTTTTTTACCGAATGTGTGGGTCACAACCAAGTATTCTCGTAAAAACCCGGTTTCTGGGCCCCATGCGTAAGCCCTAAAAAGGACTTAACCTTGCAGCTTACCGCCCAGATTTTCTCGGCGATGTACCCTCAGCCCGCTTCCGACGGATCAGCACGCTCATCACCTGCTTCGGATTAGCCGCGCGCTGTACGGGACTCCAATCGCCCACTTCTGCAAATCCCAGCCGGTACAAAGTGAGTATGGTTTCCCGGACACCCTTGGGCGAACCGACAACCGTTAACAGCACCACTTCCTGTTCGCATACTGCTGCTGAGTCGTCATTTGGGCATTGGGATTTGTTGTCGTCAGGCACGAATTCCTGTGACATAATATGTTCTCCTGGTTTTGGGTTTTCTAGAAAAACCCAAAAACCCAGCCGCCCCGCATTTTAAGACATAAGTAACCACACAAAATTAATTACATAAAGACTCCTTGCTAGGCAAGGGTTTCAGTAGAAATATTGTGTAATTAATTCTGCACACCTACTTAGCAGGGCGGCTACAGAGAATGTTAAGATTCTCGGAGCCTCCAGACTGCTGATTCCAGTTTGGCGGTTATGCTGTCCATTGCTGCTACCAACAGCTTTGGGCAGTGCAACTAGATTTTTGGGCGACGCGGGCTGCCTCCTCTACAAGCAAGCAACCTCTCACTTCAAAGCGTAGCCGCAGAGGGGGGCCGCCGTCAACCGATTTTGGATTTTAGATTTTGGATTTTGGATTGAAGAGGGGGATTGGGAGGTTTTGGGTCAGGCTGAGGATTTAGCGTTATAAAGGACTTGACGCTTAAATTGACTGTGCATACTTCTTGCCCTCTTCCGATTCTAGGTATTGCTGGTAAGCTATTTCATCGCCCCCAAAAGAATCGATCGATACCTGTCGTTTCGGCATCGGTTTGAGAGGAGTATCGATCGGGTTGTACCGACAGTAACACATCACAATTACGTCATAGTCGCTCATCGGAGTTGGAATGTCAGGCGTGTATGTTTGCACCCGCACAACTTCCCAATTGCTGACGCGATAGTGAGTATTGTGTGCGTGTTCCTTTGGATCGTGTTCTGACTCCACCCGCACAAATTCTACAGGGCGATATCCCGGTTCAGGAATCGGTTCGTTAGAAGAGTCCCAGTTTTCTGCAATGATAAAAGTTAGAGCTTGGCTGTGTTGGAGTTTTCTCTGTCTCCAGCCTTCATCCTCATCTGACTCAGCCTGAAAAATAATGTACTTGTGCATCACTCTTCCTCCTTTTCTTCGAGATAATTTCGATCGCCTCCTTCATCTCTTTAATCATTCACATAACTTACGCACTCCGACAAAGAAACCGGGTTTTTTACCGAATTTACGGTGTGTAATGCGTCTTCTCGTAAAAAAACCCGGTTTCTGGGTTCCATGCGTAAGCCCTACTCCTCGCTAACAGCCAAACCAGAAACCACAGGGGCGATCGCATTTAACTTCAAAACAGGGTGTTCCCCTTCCACCTGTCGGCAATTCCACTCATTTCTAAACAGCAAAACCGGCCTTCCCCAAGTATCTTTCACCGTCACCGTATTAAATAGCCGCCCAACTTTTTCCAGCGCCTCCCAACCGCCGTCAACCCAACGAGCTACACTGTAAGGCAACATATCGATCGTCGTTTCCACATTATATTCCGACTGCATTCTGAACTGCACAACTTCAAATTGCAACTGTCCGACAGCCGCCAAAATTGGCTCGCGTTTCGACTCATCAACCGAGTACATAATTTGCACTGCGCCTTCTTCCTGCAACTCAGAAACGCCTTTGCGGAACTGCTTAAACTTAGAAGGATTAGGATTTCTCAAAAAAGCAAAAAGTTCAGGAGAAAAACAGGGAATCCCTTCATATTCCAGTTTTTGGCCAGTGTAAATAGTATCGCCGATCGCAAATACTCCCGGATTGTTCAAACCGATCACATCGCCCGGATACGCAACCTCGATCGACTCGCGATCCTGAGCAAATAACTTTTGAGGTCTTGACAAACGCACCGTTTTACCACTGCGAGCGTGAGTCACGTTCATGTCCTTTTCAAACTTGCCCGTACAAACCCGAATAAACGCCACCCGATCGCGGTGTCTTGGGTCCATATTCGCTTGCAATTTAAACACAAACCCGGTAAAGTCTTCATAAGTTGGCGGCAAATCTCCGGCGCTGCTCTTGCGGGCGATCGGCTTCATAGCGTAATCTAAAAACGCATCTAAAAACAGTTCGACCCCAAAATTGCTCATGGCGCTGCCAAAGAAAACTGGCGTCATTTTTCCAGCCCGAACGGACTCTAAATCGAGTTCAGTTCCCAACTCATCCAGCAGTTCTAACTCTTCTTTGAGCTGATAGTAAAGGTCTTGTTCCAACAAATCTTCAATGCGCGGATCGCCCAATTCAATGACGGTATCAACAGCAGCACGAGAACCGTGTTTAGTCCGCTCGAATAAGTGAATTTTGCGCGCCCTGCGATCGAAAACACCTTTAAAGCGATCGCCCGTACCTATCGGCCAATTTACCGGATAAGTCTGCAACCCCAATTCCTTCTCAATTTCGTCCAACAAATCCAAAGGTTCTCTGCTAGGGCGATCGAGCTTATTAAAGAAAGTAAAAATAGGCAGACTTCGCAGCTTACAAACTTCAAATAACTTCCGAGTTTGCGGTTCCAAACCCTTAGCAGCATCCTCAAGCATCACTGCATTGTCAGCCGCCGCCAGAGTTCGATAAGTATCTTCGCTAAAATCTTGGTGTCCCGGAGTATCGAGCAGATTAATGTGATATTTTTTATACTCAAACTGCAAAACAGTAGAAGTAATAGAAATTCCCCGCTGCTGTTCCATCGCCATCCAGTCAGAGGTAGCGTGTCGCTGAGCCCGCCGCGCTTTCACAGAACCTGCTTCGTGAATTGCACCTCCGTACAGCAGCAGCTTTTCTGTCAAAGTAGTTTTACCCGCGTCAGGGTGCGAGATAATAGCAAAGTTGCGCCGGCGCTCAACAGCAGTTAGCAGTTCAGTTTCGAGTTCTGTTGTCATCACAATTAGGTAGGGGAATCATCACCCGATCGCCATTATAGCCTGTGCTACAGTTGCTATTAAAGGTAAAATTATCAATAAAGTCAAGGAACAAAAATAATATGTACGACTCCGACAAGCGGAAACTGCTATCACTGGTGTGCCACGGGGCGATTTTTTTCAGCACGTTACTGTTCTCGATCGGAGCGCCGATCGCTGTATTGTTAGTATCAGATGACCCCGTTGTCAAAGAAAACGCCACAGAAGCCATCAATTTTCACCTTAATGTATGGGTGTACAGCACCGTGATTGTGGTGTTAACTGTCGTCACTTTTGGTCTTGCTGGCTTTATCCTAGTGCCCCTAGGTTATCTGCTACACTGGGGACTGACAATAATGGCTATCCTCCAGGTTTTGCAAAATCCTAACCAACCTTACCGCTACCCTTTTATTTTCCGAATAGTTTAGACAGCAAATCGCGCTTCACCATCGATTTCACCAACCCGATTTCTTCAATAAGAAACCGGGTTTTTAATTGTTTTATAACTCACATTCGTTACCCCCAACTGGCAAATACACTGCTTAATATTATGTCCGGTCGATTACCCCTAATACCGTAGGGGTTCCCCTCACGAAAAATATCTTCCAATAATTGACAATCTCAAAAACCCGCCCTTTTAATCGCTCGATCGGACATGATATAAGTGACAAAGAGGGTTGATTATCGGAGACAAGATTCAGTAAAAAAACTTAAAACTTTGTGAAACTAAGCATCATCCAGTTGGGGATTCCAGAAAATTGACCTAACATCATGAGTGAAATCTTCTTAATCCATAAGACTTCAAAAATTATAGCAAAATCAACTATTAATTATGGTGTTTTCGCCCTGTTGCAGCGCTGTTGCGAACGCTAAGTTGAGCTTCCATTGATGCCGTTTCCCACACTATGCTAACGTCTTTGGGTTATTTCGCAGAGTTAGGGCGGATGTTCGATCGCTCCGAACCCTCGTTTTTGCTTTAGCTGTGCTATTTTTGCATCTGGCGATCGTTTTATGGAAATGTTCCACCAATTCTATCTCTACCAGATGTCTTAAAACTTAATACAATATTTTTCCAATAAAAATCCCGCTCTTGTGGAACGGGAAAGCCATCAGGGTGCATCTATATATATGTCAGTATAACTCATAGGGGGTCTAACCCCTCGTAGCTTTATCGAATCTTTACAATCACAAAATTATTGTAAAGATTGAGGTTTTTATTTGACGGATCAGCCGTTTTATGAAATTTAAAGGGAAAATGCTGACATTTATAAAATCCAGTGAGTTTCCTCTGAATAATCAAAACTTTAAGCTCCTTTACCATGCTTCGGCAAATGGTGGAGCAAATACCATAAGATGGCTACATTTGTGATAAATACCGCTAAGGATCGCGAATTAAATAACTTACAATTTTAATTGTTATTGTGGGATGGGCGTCCCGCCCGTCCTTTTTGGAC
>NZ_JAUBTU010000066.1:0-40831 GCF_036705085.1 Microcoleus sp. B6-A1 | reverse complement strand
TACTCATTATTATCTCCGATGATTCACTTTTACTTCCTCAATCCGCGTATGTGCCAGTTGGGGGTGCGGAATGTGGGGTAAAATTCATCTGCGTTAATCTACGTGTATCTGCGGTTAAAAAAAGCCGCTTCTAAATGAAAGTGAAATAAGGTTGATCGAGATTCAAATCCATCACCCCTTGCACCGTGGCAATTAAATCATCGGATTCACCGGGTTTTTTGAGGAAAATGCTAGTAACATTCCCCGAAAGCGACAGCGAATAATTGTCCTTAATTCCCGAAAGGACGATCGCATCCTCCGCAGAATTAAAGTCACTAATCACAGCATTACCATCACCAGAGTAGTAGATTTTATCACTATCTCCCAGCAAGAAACGGTCATTACCTTCCCCGCCAGTCAAAGTATCAAACTCCCCAACTCCTGGGTTAGTAGCACTCGGATCGATACCTGCTAAAGTATCATCCCCAACGTCACCGCTAACAACATCATTACCGCTGCCGCCGAGCAAGAAATCCTTATCTAACTGACCAAAAATGCTGTCATCTCCCGCATCGCCGCCGATAGAATCATCGCCCTTTCCACCAAAAATTATATCGTTACCGTCTCCTCCCAAAACAACATCCAAGCCTTTATTTGCGTACAGCGAATCATTACCGCCGCCACCTAAGATGCCGTCGGAAGCTTTACCGCTGTAAACAATATCATTGCCATTCCCAGCATCGATAAAGTCGGTGCCAGCATTGCCCAATAGCGAATCTTCGCCGTCATTGCCCTGGATATTATCAGCACCATCTAAGCCGAAAATCGTATCGTCTCCTGCTAAACCATCCAGTGCGTCAGCTTGGGGAGTTCCGAAGAACAAATCGCTAAGCTGCCCGCCATTGAAAGTAGAATCAACGGTAGTATTCGGACTCGGAATCGGAATGCTGGGCGTTAAAATTTGGGGGCCGTCAGGCGTGGGAGTTGGGGTAGGTGTGGGTGTGGTTGTGAGTGGGGGTAGAGATGGAGGAACAAAGCGATCGAGAATAGTATTTCCCGACAAACCTGCAACAGTTTCGATAAATCCGCTGCCGGGGCCATTGCTGGTGGGAGAATCGAAGAAATTGAGAATTTCGATGTCATCTGCGGCGTTGATTTTACCGTCTTGGTTGATGTCTACTAGCAAGGTAGTACCGCTGCGATCGACTCCGACTTTACCGGGACTTAGAAATAAAGCTGCGGTAACACCCGTGACAACCAGGCTGTCAGTGCCGGCACCTGCTTGAATCTTGCTGGCGGCGGATTGTGTGGGGTCGAGGATAAAGGTATCGTTGCCGCCACCACCGGTGAGGATGTCGGCGCCGCCGTTGCCGATTAAGCTTTCGTCGCTGCTGCTGCCGGTGATGGTATCGGCGAAAGTTGTACCGATGATAACTTCGATACCGGTGAGAGTATCAGTACCTTCGGCTGTGGAACTTCCCCCTGCGAGATTGATATTGACGGGACTCGGGAGAGTAGCATAAGACACCGTATCGATACCGGCACCGCCGACAATACTGTCATTGCCTTCACCGCCAACTAAAGAATCATCACCATCGCCGCCGTCGAGAGTGTCATTGTCTTCTCCGCCGAACAAAAAGTCATTGTCGGCACTACCAAACAAACTGTCATTCCCTTCAGCCCCGTACAGAGAATCTTTGCCATCTCCTCCATTGATAATGTCAGTACCTTCACCGCCCCACAGGCTGTCATCACCGGCAGCGCCTACCAGAGTATCGTTACCTTCGCCGCCGTCGAGAGTGTCGTCGCCATCGCCGCCATCGAGGTAGTCGTTGCCAATCCCCGTACCGAGAATTACGTCACCCTCCGCCTCACTAATCACAATGAGCTCGTCGCCGTTCAACACATCATTGCCAGCGTTGCCGAACAGCGAATCATTGCCTTGATTGCCCTCAATCTCATCGTTGCCGGCCAATCCGTCGATGCTGTCATCGCCGCTGCCACCATTGAGGAAATCATCTTCAGGAGTCGCCTTCAGCGGGAAACTCTTGAGAATATCTGCCCCTGAGAGATTGCCAACTTGTTCGATAAAACCGTCTCCTTGTTCGAGATTTGGTTCAGCGAAGAAGTCAAGAATCAACAAGTCGTCAGTCTCGTTAAAAATCCCGTCCTTGTTGAGGTCAATTAGCAAGTCGGTATCCAATTCGCCGCCCCGCGTGACGCCTGCCGTACCGGCGGCTAAGCCGATCGCCAGCGTGAGACCATTGAGAGTTAGACTATCGGTGCCGCTGTCGTCAGCAATGATGCTGCCCGCTGCGGAAGTACCATTTAACACGTAGAAGTCATTGCCAGTACCGCCAAACAGACTGTCGGCACCACCGCCACCTTCTAGGGTATCGTTACCGTCATCTCCGTAGAGTTCGTCATTGCCAAGGCCGCCATTGATACTGTCGTTATCTTCGCCGCCGCTTAGTTCGTCATTGCCGTCACCGCCTTCTAGGGTATCGTTGTCGTCACCCCCATCTGCAATATCGCTGCCGACACCGCCAGAAATAGAGTCATTGCCTTCGTTGCCATCTAAGTAGTCATCGCCGACATCTCCTGTGAGGGAGTCGGCACCGCTGCCGCCGCTTAGTTCGTCATTGCCGTCGCCGCCGGTGAGCAAATTATTGCCCAATTCATCGTCTAGGATGTCATTTCCCGCGCCGCCAATTAGGCTGTCGTTACCTTCGTCGCCATCTAAGTAGTCATCGCCGGCATCGCCAGAGAGGGAGTCGGCACCGCTGCCGCCGAAAACTCCGTCATCGCCGTCGCCGCCGGAGAGCAAATTATTGCCCGATTCATCTTCTAGGAAGTCATTTCCCTCGCCGCCAAAGAGGCTGTCGTCACCTTCCTCGCCATTTAAGTAGTCATCTCCGGCATTGCCTAGGAGGGAGTCATTTCCTCCTAGACCGGAAATTTCATCGTCACCTGCAAGGCCGTCGATGGTGTCGTTTTGGGCGCTACCTTCGATGGTATCATCGCCCGGTGTTGCCGGAGTTGGAGTTGGGCCGGGAGCTGGGGCTGGAGCTGGGCCGGGAGCTGGGGCTGGAGCTGGAGCTGGGGCTGGGCCGGGAGCTGGAGCTGGGGCTGGGCCGGGAGCTGGGGCTGGAGCTGGGCCGGGAGCTGGGGCTGGAGCTGGGCCGGGAGCTGGGGCTGGAGCTGGGGCTGGGGCTGGGGCTGGAGCTGGGGCTGGGGCTGGGGCTGGGGCTGGGCCGGGAGCTGGGGCTGGGGCTGGGGCTGGGCCGGGAGCTGGGCCGGGAGCTGGGGCTGGAGCTGGTGGAGAGCCGGGAATCTGACTGCTAGGCAGGTTGCCGACATTTTGGAAGCGGCCGCTAGTAGGCAAGTAAAAGTCTTCAATGGTCAAATCATCATTCACTTCTACCTTGCCGTCGGCATTCAAATCGATCAGCAAATTGTTACCTTTTTTGTCAATCCCGTTCTGCCCTACTGCGAGGGTGTTTGTCAGGGTGGCGTTGCTGAGGATTAAATTATTGGCGACACCACCAACATTTTTGATTTTGCTGCCTTTGGCTGTCTTGGCATCGAGGATGTAAGTAGTGTCTCCGATGCCTCCCACTAGAGAGTCGCTACCGCTGAAGCCTTCTAGGGTATCCCCGGTACCGGAGGCGACGAGGGTATCGTTGCCACGGCCGCCGTAGAGGGTGTTGGCTGCTTCGTTGCCGACTATTGAGTCATTTCCTTCGCCAGCAAAGGCATTTTCGATGATGCTGCCGAGGGCGATGGTGAGAGTTTGAGGAGGGAGTTCTTGTCCTGTAACTGTGCGGCCGGGTAGGGTACTTTGTCCACCGGGCGCTAGGTTGACGATAACGTTCTCACTGATGGCGGCAACGTTGATGATGTCGTTGCCATCAGTGTCGCTGAGAGTTTTGCGGGCAGAAGAGGCATCGGTGAAACTTGCGAACTCGTTGGTGTAGATGTAGGTGTTGTCGTTAATTAAGTCGTCGCCGTACAACCGCAAAGTTGCGCCGATGAGTTTGCCAGTGTTATTTTCACTGGTATTTTTGGGGTCGGGGGTGTCGCTATTATCTGAAATGTTCAGCGTCCAATCGCCAAGGCCGGTTTCTCCCCAGTGGCGGGCGCTGCTGAAGGTGTAGTTGATGGTTGTGCCTTTGAAACCGTAGTCTTTTGTTCCACTATTGCCAGCCTGGGTGTAGTAAGGGACACGATCGAGAATTATACTCTCGGTACCACCTGCGGTACCATCTGGTTTTGGAGCAATCAACTTGACTACTAAGTCTTGAAATTGACCGTGCTCGATATTCAAGTCTAGTTCGAGCTTGTCGATGTTGATGCCTTGAGTAATCTTGAAGGTTTGATCGATCCCTGCTGGCTTATTGTCGTCGATAACCACCCCCGATTCTGGCAGGGTCAAATTATCAATTTTCACTTCTCGGTTTATTTCATTGGCCGCAGTTGCTGCTTCATTTTTGGCAGTTCCCAATCCCGATCGCGGCTGCCAAGTTTCAGCCAAACGCACTGCTGCCGTAGCATCGACTAATCCGAAGCCGTAGTCGTGATTGACGTGGAGTCCGCCGCCGTTCCAGTTTTTAGCGCCGTTAAATGTCCAAGTATCGGCGTTGAGGCTAACGGCTGCGCTAACGTTCCCGATCGTGAAATTTTTCCACGACTGATCGGGGTCATTTTTCCGGGCTGAGTAAGCTAGGATTTCCTGAACGTCGCGGTAGCCGAGTTTGGGATTGGCTTGCAGGATTAAGGCTGCAACACCGGCAACCATCGGCGCCGCTGCTGATGTGCCGTTAAAGCCTGCGTGGTAGTTGGTGTTGGGAAAGTTTGTCTTGCTTTTGGCTGTTGCGTTTGTATTGTAGCCATCATTGCCTGTACGATCTATAGTGGCAATACTTTGGGGGAATTCGCTGCCGAAGGTTGAGACGAGAACCGGTGCACCCGGATTGCTGTATGTGGTAAAAACTCCTTGATTGTCGAGCGCTGCTACGGCAATTGTATAGCGGCTGTTTGACAAACGGCTTAAGTTGGCATTTCTCCCCCGCTGTTGCACTCCTGCTCTCAGGTTAGGGTTAAACTGTTGGCGATCGTTTCCCGCAGACCAGGCAAATACTGTTCCCAACTTATTGCGGCCGTTGGTGACAGCGTTTTGGATGCCTTTAACATCATAATCAACAAAGTTAAACAGTGGGCCCCAGCTATTGTTGGAAACGTCGAATTTATCCTGGGCCTGTAAACTGGTATTAGCCTCCTTAAAGTTGTAACCTGCGATCGTCGCTTCGTAAGCAATACCCACTGTACCGAGATCGTTTCTGTTAGCTCCGATAATGCCAGCTGCAGCCATACCGTGACTCTCACCAGGATTCTGTGGCAAGAAGCCGGGCTGGGAAAGCAGTTTATTGAAGTTGCCTGCGAAATCTTCGTGTTCCTCAACACCCTGATCGACGACACCTACTTTGATGCCTTTGCCCGTATACTGTGGCCACAGAGGGAGTACATTCAGGTCAATGCCGGGAGCATTTTCGACTTTCCTATTATTCTCAACTTTCTGTCCTGTGTTCAGCAGCCACCACTGATCCTTGGCTAGAGTATCTTTTAAGTCGTCTGGAAATCTGGATGAATTAGTCATAACAAGCCTCTCCTGATAATTTTCTTAACTGCTTCTGAAAGCGATCGGGTATGAGGAGAAGGCGATCTCATCTGCCATTAGATGAGATCGCCTTCTCCCCGCATCTCCCCTCAGATAGATGTTGTCATAGATTGGTGGCGATCGCTCCAGTAATTTACCAGACATAAAAATTACCTGTTAAAGTTCACAAATATCCAACTGCATATAGAACCCAAGCGATCGCAGGTTGAGTTTCGCTATCTCAATTATTTCTGTCGGTGGCTGTTTGTAGAAGTCGGAAAAGTCGGATCTTCCAGTCGGATAAGTCGGAAAAGTCGGATCTTTGGCGATGAGGGCGGTTGAGGGTTGACTTTTGAGGGGTGTTGTGTAACAGGAATTGAAGAGGTCAAATGGGCGAAAGAATCCTCAGCAAAGTGAGTCTCAACAAATCAGGGAAGTAGTTCTTCCGTACTTGTTATGGTAAATGGACTGCTGTGAGATATTCGACTGCTATGAGCGATCGCTGGCAATATATCAAATTGGTTCTATAAACATATAGAATTAATCAGGGTTAATCTGCGTGAACATCCGGTTAAAAATTAGTTATATTTTGCCAAGTCGAACAATTTTTCGATAAAGTGCGAGCAGACAATTCTCAGGTCATCTACGCTATTTATGCCGTACATAACTATCCCTAAACAATTTAGGGAACCTTCCAGGGTCATCAAATCTCAACTTTTTTTACGACCAAAACGCCTAGCCATTTTTGAAGCTTGTCTGATCGGTTTAATTTCAGGACTCGCTGGGGTTTTGCTCAAATCAGGAGTCGGATGGCTGGGCAGTTGGCGAGTTGCTACCTCGACAGTAATCCCAGCTTGGATATTACTGCCCAGCGTCGGTTTATGCGGCGGGTTGCTGACTGGTTTCTTGGTTGAGCGTTTGGCTCCCGAAACTGCAGGCAGCGGCATTCCTCACGTCAAAGCTGCTCTCGGCGGAGTCAATCTTTCCTTAGATTTGCGAGTAGCTGTCGCCAAACTTCTGACCACTATTTTAGCAGTTGGTTCCGGTTTAACTTTAGGCAGGCAAGGCCCTACTGTGCAAATAGGAGCATCTTTGGCTGGCTGGATAGGTCACTTGATGCCGACTTCCCCAGACTACCGCCGACAATTGATTGCTTGCGGTGCTGCTGCAGGATTGGCTGCAGGTTTCAATGCTCCCATTGCAGGAGTTTTGTTTGTAGTTGAAGAACTCCTGCACGACGTTTCGGGATTGACTTTAGGGACTGCAATTATCGCTTCATTTATCGGTGCAGTTGTCTCGCAGCTTTTGGGCGGCGATAGTTTAAGTTTGAACCTTCGCGCGTACCAAACCAGTTTTGATGCTCAGGAAATCCCGTTTTATATACTATTAGGAGTTTTAGCGGGATGGCTGGGAGCTTTGTTCACCAAAGGGATTATGGCTAGCTTGCAATTTAACAGGCGATCGCTCAAATTAGCTTTGCCTGTGCGAATGGCTCTAGCTGGTCTAATCTGCGGTTCAGTAATAGCTTTTCTTCCAGCAACTTTCCGCGATAATACGGGTTTGCGGGAGTTTATGCTGACAGGCGAAGCAAGCGGCATAACGAGTTTAATTGCCTTTATAGCTCACTTTTTTCTGACAATTATTTCTGCTGCTTCTGGAGCTCCGGGAGGATTGTTTTCCCCAGCCCTAGTTATGGGTTCTGCACTCGGTCACATGGTGGGAATTGTGCAGGCAGATTCCCTGGGTGTCGGTTTGCCGGTAACTTACGCTTTGGCGGGAATGGGAGCGTTTTTTTGTGCGGTTTCTAGGGCGCCGATTACTGCGGTAGTAATTGTGTTTGAAATTACGGCAGATTTCAAATTAGTGCTGCCTTTGATGATCTGTTCTGTAGTTGCTTATTTGGTGGCGGAAAAGGTGGACAGTGGCTCTTTTTACGATCGCCTTTTGGAGTTTAACGGCATTCAACTGACAAAGGCAAAAGCGGCGAGCAATACTTTGAGCGACTTGCACGCAGATGACGTGATGCAGCGCCGAGTTGAAACTCTTTCGAGTCTGCTGACTTTCGATGAAGTGATGCAGGCTTTTTCGCGATCGCACCACCGAGGATTTCCAGTAGTTGAAGATGGCAAATTAGTCGGAATTGTCAGTCAAACCGATTTGGCAAATGCCAGCGATCGCAATTTGTCCGGCAACTCCCTGCTCAAAGAATTTATGACTGTACAGCCGATCGCAGTCAAAGCAAGGGATACTTTAAGCGAGGTATTGTACAGGCTCAACAACTACAATATCAGCCGTTTGCCAGTCATAGAAGGCCGGCGTTTGGTGGGAATTATTACCCGCAGCGACATTATCCGAGTTGAATCCGATCGCCTCAGCGGAGAAACAACCCAGGGCCCGCATCCAGAACCTTCCTATGTTGTCTATCAAACCAGGGCTCCGCAAGTCGGAAACGGCCGCTTATTAGTGCCGCTTTCCAATCCCCAAACAGCACCCGCTTTGCTGCGGCTGGCGGCGGCGATTGCGCGCGATCGTAATTACGAATTAGAATGCCTGCAAATCATCTTAGTACCGCGCAACAGTTCCCCCTCCGAAAGCGCAGTGCGGACAACCAAAAGCCGCCGCCTGCTGCAACAAGCCGAACGAATAATTCGCAATTTGAACTTGCCAGTACACACCCAAATACGGGTAGCTCACGACGTGCCTAACGCGATTTTGGAGACAATTAAGGAGCGACATATCGATTTGATTTTGATGGGCTGGCAAGGCGAATTATCCACAAAAGAACGCATTTTTGGCGATGTGGTCGATACCGTAATTCGGCAAGCAGGCTGCGAGGTAATTTTGGTTAAATGGAGCGAAAAACTATTAGCAACACGTCAGAAAAATGAGTTTTCCGCCGCTTTCAGCGGGCGGAAATATACCTCTATCGAATGGGAGTTAAAGCCGGAAAAAGTTGAGGGCGCAGATAATCCCCCATTGGCGATATCCTCAGATTCATCAGCGACTCCAGAGACTGAACTTTCCCCGCCGAATTCTGACATTCCAGCCCCAGAATTGGGACTGCACACGCTGATGGGTTTGCACCGCTGGTTGGTGCCTATTCGGGGCAGTTACAAGCAAGCTGCGGCTTTGCGGTTGCTACCGGCTTTGGTGGCTGCGAGTGCTGTACCGGAGATTAAATTGTGTCAGGTTCACCAGCCTTCTGTTGCAGAACCCGATCGCGGAGAATTAAAGCAAGCAGCGGAGTTTATCAAGCGCCGGGTTAGCTGTTCGATAATAGCGACTTCGGTTTGCGCTAAATCGGTTTCTGATGCTTTAATTGATTTGGCTCAGAACGATCAGTGCGATGCGATCGTCCTGGGAGCGAGCCGTGAAGGGCTGCTGAAGCAGGTGATTCACGGGAACATCCCGGAAGCTGTGGCGCGCGGGTGCGACTGTACAGTCATTTTAGTGCGATCGGCCTCTTAGCTAACCAGACGGGAATCCCCCTTCTTCCTAACATCTGTTAAATCTCACATCTTGCACCATTCTCAAGAACAGGCAAGATGCCTGTTCCACAAAGAGTGAATTTTCTTGTGGAACAGGCATCTTGCGTTCCACAAAGAGTGAATTTTCTTGTGGAACAGGCATCTTGCCTGTTCATAAAAAGCTTATTGAGAATGGTGCAACATCTCAGTGGGGTCGGGCGGGTTTATAGAACCTATTTGCAAGCTTTAAGGCTGTTGGCGAACCCGCCCCTACGGCTAATTGAGAATGGTGCAAGATATCTGTTAAATGCTTTGCAGAATTTCCTTCTTCTTATGGTAGCCAAAAATCGGGAATGAAAGTTTTAGTCAAAGTGCGAGTAAACTGATTAATCTTTCTCCCGATTTGAATGTGCGGTTCGTCAGCTTCCACGGGAATAATTGCCGCTTTGTTTCCGATTCCGAAACGCGAAATTACCAAATTTGCCGCTTCCAAACCAGTAACATAAGCTTTTTCCTGCGACCAAGAACCGTGACGGGTGACAACCCAATCGCCACTCATAAATACATTATCATAACTTGTTACCGCCGGCAACAAATACTGATAGCTGCCAGGGGCAAAATGCGTCACCGCCCGCGACAGCCGAATCGCGCTGCTGTCAATTACTTTTGCCTCCCGAAAAGCGGGGATGCAAGTCGCTAAATCCCGCTGAACTAAGGAAACTATTTCCTCATCTTTTAGAGGAATTAATTGATTTGCGTGATAAAAGTCAGCTTCGACAACTGTTCCCGGTTCGTCTCGAAATTCGTCGTGCAAAGCATTCAAATCAAAAAACGTCCAACCTGTAGTTGAACTAAATCCAAAACAGGCATTAGAAGGCAGCGGAATGTCAATTTTTCTGTCAAACCACAGGCGAACAGCTAACACGTCAACTGCACCCAAATTCATCGCGTCCCGAAACTCTTGGCGACTTTGCAAAGCTGGGCTGCTGCTGATAATTTTTTGCATTCCCGTGACACCAACTGCAAAAATAACTGCATCTGCCTCGAAAGTTTCTTCGCCGCCACAAACAACGCCTGTTGCTCGGTTGTTGCTGTCAACTCTTAAATCAGTAACTCGCTGCTTTGTCAATACTTTTGCACCGAGTTTTTCAATGCGTTCGACCCAGGGGCGAAAGATTTTTTCTCCTACTGTGCCGCGACACCAAACTACATCAAAATCTGGTTGGTGTGCTAAGATAAAATAATAGAGCATTCCCAAAGCGGCGGCGGCCGAACATTGTTCTCCTGGTGCAAATAAACCTACTAATAACATAGGCTCAAAAGCATCGCGGTACAGTCTTGCAGAAACGCCAAACTGTTTGAATAGTTCGCGGGCTGTGACGCGATCGTACCTGCGCCAAGCTTCGTCGGAATTGTCGAAATCTAGGACGGCGTAGAGTAAGGGTAAGGCGGAAAGCCGATCGACTAATGGCAGTCTTTTAAATCTGGTATAAAGAAAGGTTCCTAACGGTGTAGGAAGGCGCGGTTCGTCCTGAAAAATCGGCGATTCTACTTCCAATCCGGCGGGTGAATACTGACAAGAACGAGTCCAAGGCGTGAAGGGATCGAGTCCTAATTCCTTGACTAAGGAAAAGATGTTTTTGTAGGGATACCAGAAGCCATGAATGCCTGCTTCTACGGAACGCCCGCCAGCGGTTTTCCACCCTGCAACTAAGCCACCCGGATAAGGGCCTGCTTCTAGCAGGGTGACATCATAGCCTTGCTGGGCTAGGTGATAGGTAGCGCCTAAACCGGCCCATCCTGCACCGACGACGACTATTTTGGGGGTTGACGATTCTGCTGACATTGCGTACCTCTTGATAATTTATTAATGATGACATAATTCATAAAATGCGGATTTGATATAAAATGTGTTGCATTATGTGCTAAATTTCGCTTGAGTGAATAATGAGTGTCAAAAACCGCCAGCAAACTAACCTGTTGCTGCTCTTATTTCCCGCTACCGCATGGCTGATGGTTTTCTTCATTTTGCCCGTGCTAATTGTACTGTTGTACAGTTTCTTAGAACGCGGTACTTACGGCGGTGTTACTTGGATATTTACTCTCAGCAACTACCAGCGTTTGTTCAGTGGACTTTTCTTAGGAGTAATTGGGCGATCGCTCTGGCTGGCTTTTCTAACAACTGCCGCTTGCTTGTTAGTTGGCTATCCCCTAGCATTCTTCATCGCCACCCGTTCTCCTCGCTGGCGAAATGCTTTGCTTTTGCTGGTAATTATTCCATTTTGGACTAACTTTTTAGTGAGAACCTACGCTTGGATCATACTCCTGCGTAGCGAAGGAGTAGTTAACACAGCCTTGCAAAGCTTGCAAATTATTAGCGAACCGTTAAACTTGCTTTTTACGCCTTTCGCTGTGGCGATCGGTCTTATTTACGGCTATTTACCTTTCATGGTTCTGCCTTTATATTCTAGCATAGAACGCTTCAATTTTTCATTGGTAGAAGCCGCTCAAGATTTAGGGGCAAATGATATTCGTACTTTCTGGCGGGTATTTTTACCATTAACAACTCGCGGTATTGTTGCAGGATCTATTTTAGTTTTTGTTCCAGCAGTCGGCGCTTTCATCACACCGGATATATTGGGCGGTTCTAAAACAGTTATGGTGGGAAATTTGATTCAAAATCAGTTTATGAAAGCTCGCGATTGGCCTTTTGGATCGGCGCTTTCTATGCTGTTGACGGTAATCATATTGATTCCTGTGTTAATTTACTTCCGCGTGTCTGACGAAACCCAATAGTAAGGTGCGAAATGGGCACCTTAAGCTGTTGGGCATCTAAATTGTATTTTTTGGGCGGGCTTTCTGGCCCACCCCACAAGACTTTTCTTAAATTTGACTCTACAATTTAAATGCACTTCAGCTTACTTGGATTTTAGCTAAAGAAATCCACCTACCAACTCAATTTGCTGCAATTGAGACAAAATATTGGCTTCCAAGTCTTTTAGACGTTTAGTTTCAGCGAGTATGTCAATTTCTCGCGATTGTTTTTGAGCGAGCAAACTATCTAACTCGGCTTTGCGAGAATTGATATCAGCATTCACGCGATCGCACACCTGTTCTTCGTAAGTCTCAAAACATTTCCTGACTGCTTGATAAATATATTGCGACTGTTCTTCAGCGATTTGTGGCAGATATTTGACAAACTCTTTCTTAGTCGCAGAAATGAACTGTTGGCGAACATACTCCGCTTGCAATGCTACAACACCTGTAACTACCAGAATTCCACCCAAAACTGAAAGAGTTAAAGAGGCAAAAACTACACCGATAATATTTAGCACCAGCGTCACCATGACACAAGCCAAGACACTCTGCCAAAACATATTGAAAGAATGAATACCTCTGTTGAGGTTGTCGGGAATCGAGGAAAACATATCTATTGCCACCTCAGCCCAAGTCGAGTTTTCTTCATGCTTGTAGCTATGTCCGACGGCGTAGAATCGGTAGCCTAACAGCTTCTTATTCATAGCCTCTACTACTCGTTCATATTCAATTCGAGAATCGGCTGCTTTTTCCTCAAGTTCAGAGAAAGCAGAGGCTATCTTCTGTTTGGCGATGAATTCCCAAGCAGCGAGGCGATCGTTCATATATCGCTCGAAAGCACGTTTGAATGAGGTATAGAACATTGCCCGGTTGTTTTTGTCGAGAAATTGCATGAAATCTAAATCGGGCTGAGTGCTTAAAAAATCCTTTTCAAAGGTGTTCTCTAAATCCAGGATATAGGTACGGAAAGAATCGCCTATTTCTTGGGAAGTTCGCTCGCGGACTGTTCTAATTTCTTGCTGGAATTGATTACCAATTTTCGACAAGTTTGCGAAGTCCGACTGAATCGAATCAATTTTCTCTTTCAATTGATCGACAGTTTCATCTAACAAAGGAATGCGGCGGGAGATTGCTGCTTGAAAGCGATTGCAAGCTTGAAGGGCGATCGCTCTTGCTTGTTCCCGTTCAGCAGCAGCTCGTTCCCCAGTCAGAAAATGATTGAGAGCCGCCAGAAACTCGACAAAGCCCGTGCCTTCTAAAGTAGCTTCTGAGTTTTTCAAACGACTACGCAAGGCATTGAGAGCAGAAATCTCAAATACTCGCTGCTGATAAATATCCCGACCCCGATCCTGACAATATTCACTCAGATTAGTCTGGAAAACTCGACGCAGTTTGTCCTCGGCTACTTGCAGTGCCTCAGTGTCTTCTGGATCGAAAAGTCCCTCTCGAATTCTATCCCAAGAATTGACTATGAAGAAGATAGTTAAACCTCGGTCTTTCAGGTAATTCTGGAGATAGCGGCGTTCCTCCAATGTGCAAGGTTGAGACGCACTCAACACAAAAAGTATGGCGTGACAGTTATAGATATAGTCGAGAGTAAGCTGGTTTCGCGCTTCCGTATCATTCAGTCCCGGGCTGTCCACAAATTCGATACCTTTGGCTAGCAGCGGTAGCGGATGCTCTACCACCGCATGACTGATATCTGGAAAAGCTAGCTGTTTACCCCGCTCTAGAATTTTTGCTTCTTCTGGATCAATTGTATAGCGCTGCTTAAACTGCTGAAAATCTATTTCTTCTGGTTGTTTGCTATCGTTATAGTAAATCGTCGCTTTCTCTGCAGTACCGTATGTCAGCACCGTTAACAAAGCAGTACAGGGAGTGACATCACTGGGAAGTAAATTCTGCCCTAGCAAAGCATTGAGAAATGTACTTTTTCCCCGCTTCATATCCCCTAATACTAAAAACCGAAAGACTCCTTGGCGCAAATTTTTACTTTGCTGGATGAGACGTTCAATCTCTTTAGAGAGTCCTAGTTTTCCAGATGTATTTTCTGCTTGTGATTCAGCTTGGGTGAGATTTTGGGCGATATCCTCCAACAAAGCTGCTATCTCGTTGCGAACTCTGACAAGGCGATCCAAGCTATGGAGCCAACCAGCCGCTTTTTCTTGACTGCTCATGGGTCTTCCCTCGAGTAAGGTCTAATTCGATCTTATCACCTTGACCGATCTAAATTTAGGGTAAGATGCGCTAATGACTAATGACTAATGACTAATGACTAAAACAAAAATAGATTTACTCGTGCGGGCGATCGGCAAAAAGTGGCTTTGGGTACAAGCTGCACTAGCATTTGCCTTTCTTTACTTGCCAATTCTCATCTTAATTATTTACTCCTTTAACGCCTCCAGATTCAATGCCGTTTGGCGCGGTTTTACCCTCGATTGGTACCGCAGTTTGTTTAGCAATGCAGGCGCGACGATTGCTACGAGTAGCAGCGCCGGAATCTGGACAGCACTCAACAACAGCTTGCTAATTGCAGCTATTTCGACGGTGTTAGCGACAATTTTTGGTACAATGCTCGCCCTAGCACTCGAACGCTTTCATTTTCCGGGGCGCAAAGCTGTAGAAGCTTTACTGTTTTTGCCGATTATCATGCCCGAAATTACGATCGGCATTTCGCTGCTAGTTTTCTTTACCCTAGTATTTCGGATCGTAGAAAATCTTACAGGAATTCGCCTGAATCTCGGCTTACCTACCGTAATTATAGGTCACATTGTCTTTAATATTTCCTTTGTGACTATTACTGTCAGGGCGCGTTTGGCGGAACTAGATCCCCAATTAGAACAAGCAGCTTTTGACTTAGGCGCTAACGAATGGCGGGCTTTTTGGCGCATCACTCTCCCTCTGATTTGGCCCGCTATTTTCAGCGCGGCACTGCTGGCTTTTACTCTGTCGCTAGACGATTTTGTCGTGACATTTTTTACCACGGGTGTCGGTTCGATGACGCTGCCATTATTTGTTTATGGCATGATAAAATTTGCAGTTACGCCAGCGATTAATGCCATTTCAACTTTGATGTTGTTGGCTTCCTTGTTGCTGGTTGTATCATCGTTAAAAGTTCAGAAAAGTTAAAAAAATTGCTTTCTGTGTCATAATTATTGTCGTCTGCAACTAACACAACCTATGAAACGCCTGCTGACTTTCCTACTTTTGTTTGTGATGAGTGCAACCGTGGCTTTCGGCTGTAGCCCCACAGGTGGCAACCAGCAGCAAGTGCTCAGCATTTACAATTATGCAAGTTATATCGCCCCAGAAGCGATCGCCCAATTCGAGAAAGAGAACAATGTTAAAATTCAATACGACACTTTCGAGAACAGCGACGCACTCTATGCCAAACTCAAACAGGGAAACCCCGGTTACGACTTAATATTTCCTGCCGATTACATGGTGAAAATCATGACCGCAGAAAATCTAATTGAGCCGCTGAATTTAAACAATATTCCCAACCAAAAAAACCTCGATCCTAAGTTTATCAATCAAGCTTTTGATCCGGGAAATAAATATTCCCTGCCCTACCAGTGGGGAACGATGGGAATTGGCTACAACCTGAAAGAAACCAAGGGCGATATCAACAGTTGGGCGGCGATGTTTGACCCAAAATATACCGGAAAAGTCGCGTGGCAAGACGATGCCAGATACACATTTGCAGGAGTTTTAATGTATTTAGGATTTGACCCAAATACAACCAATACCGAAGAGATTAACAAAGCCCGCGATTTGCTAATTAAAAGTAAAAATATTATTGCAGCTTTTGTCCCCGACACCGGGCAAAATATGCTAGATCAAGGAGAAGTAAATTTGGCAATGGAATGGAGCGGTGATATTTTCCAAGTGATGACAGAAAATCCTAATATCCGTTACGCTATTCCCAAAGAAGGAACAATCATTTTTTCGGACAACATGGCTATTCCCAAAGGTGCGGCCCACAAAGAGTTAGCGGAGAAATTTATTAACTTTATTTTGCAGCCAGAAGTCGGCGCCCAAATTTCCAATTTTACCCACTTCGGATCGCCCAACAAAGCAGCAATCGATCAAGGTTTAATCGACCCGAAAGATTTTAAAAATCCTCAAATTTACCCCCCGGCTGAGGTGTTTGACAAAATGAAATTATTGCAGGATGTCGGGAAAGCAACTGCATTGTATGATAAAGCTTGGACGGAAGTTAAAGCAGGGGCTGGAAAGTAGATATAACACAGGTTTCTGCGGGGGCTGGTTCACTTAAGTTTTGAGTTTGCAGGGGAGTTGCACCCTCGTCAAGAACGGGCAAGATGCCCGTTCCACAAGAAAATTAAGTTTTGTGGAACGGGCATCTTGCCCGTTCCTAAACAAGTAATTGAGAATGGTGCAAGATATCAGGACTCGAACTCAGATTTTTATTACTCACAAATACTAACACAATGCACTCTGTCGAAGTTTTAGAAGTTTCCAAAGTATTTAAAAGTGCCCGCAGTCAAGATTTCTTAGCTGTAGATAACATCAACCTGCAAATTTACGATCGAGAATTCTTTTCTTTACTAGGCCCTTCCGGCTGCGGCAAAACTACAACTTTGCGAATGATCGCTGGTTTTGAAATTCCCACAGCGGGCGAAATTTACATTCACGGCCAACCGATGCAAAATCGCCCGCCATTTCACCGCCCAGTAAATACGGTATTTCAAAACTATGCTTTATTTCCGCACATGACAGTAGCACAAAATGCCGCTTTTGGGTTGGAAATGGAGAATTTGCCTCAGCAAACAATTCGCGATCGCGTTGCGGAAGCCTTAGCATTAGTACAGTTAACCGAGGTAGAAAAACGCTATCCCCGCCAACTGTCAGGGGGACAGCAGCAGCGAGTAGCATTAGCAAGAGCATTAGTCAAACAGCCGTCTGTTTTGCTGTTGGATGAACCTTTAGGAGCGCTGGATTTAAAATTGCGTAAAGAGATGCAATTAGAATTGAAAAAAATGCAGCGAAAATTGGGAATTACGTTTATTTATGTAACTCACGATCAGGAAGAAGCCCTAACGATGTCGGACAGAATTGCAGTGATGGATGGAGGAAAACTGCAACAAGTCGGCACGCCTGTTGATATTTATGAATATCCTAAAACGAGGTTTGTTGCTGATTTTATTGGCGACAGCAATTTTTTAAGTGGTCGAGTAGTAGAAAAGCAAAACGGTAAAATAATCGTGTTGGTTGACCAGGAGTTGCCCGTGTTAGTTGCGACAGCAGAAGATATGCCCGCTGGGAAAGTTGTTACCCTGGTGTTGCGACCAGAAAAAGCTGCTATTTATCCGGCTAATTATGATGTTGAAAATAGCTGGCCCGCCATAGTAGAAGAGGCTATTTATATTGGCACTGATACGCGCTATACGGTGCGGTTGACTGCTAAAAGTTCGATCGCCCTTCGCCGACAAAACTTGCACAGAGATGACTTGCAGCGGCACAAAGTCGGCGACAGCGTTCGAGTTGCCGTGCCGCCGGAAAGTATCTACATTGTTTGACACTCAAGCGGGCTGAAGCCACGGAGATTCTTTGGAAGATTGAGGAGCCGATTGAAGATGTACTTCCTTCCCGGTAGGAGATAATCTACTTCTTCCTTCTGCTTCCTCCTTCTTCCTTCGCGTCTTCGCGGTTCAATAATATAGACAGTATTGGTGCTAAACTCGCGTTTGACTGTGCAAAATTTCCTCCAACAGTCGCTCTTGACTTTTCGCAGGTTCCTTGCAAGTCAAACACTCGCAAACTAACCCGATAACACCTTCAGGCAAATCAGCCTCAATCTGACAGACAGCAGTCGGATAATACTGCGAAATCAACCCCGAAATCTGGTCGGGAGTCGTGCGAATCAGGGTAGAATGCTGATACCAGTCGATCGCCGAAAGTAGACTCGGACAAGCTTGCGGAGCATCTTGTACAATACTGCTGAAAGCTTGCAGACCTTGCTCCGCGCGATCGAGATATTCCAAATTCGGGCCCAACAGCGCGAGGCGAACCAAAGAGGCGATCGCAATTCCATTCGCCGCCGGAGTTGCATTGTCTATATAGCTGCGTTCCCGCACCAACAAATCTCCGCTAGCATCCTTAGCAGTATTGTAATATCCTCCCAATTCCACACTCCACAAAAACTCATCAAACTCTTCTTGCACCTGCACAGCTTTCTCCAACCAAAACTGAGAATTCGGCAACTGTTTTGCCTCTTCCCCATTGCCTAAAGTCAAACTCGCTTGATGCAAATCCAACAAAGCTTTCACAAACAAAGCATAATCTTCCGACTGCGCGGTTACAGCAGATTGTCCGTCATAATTCAGCCGCTGAAACCGCCCATCCGTCCACTGATTGTCTAAAATAAAATTAGTTGCTTTCACAGCTAATTCCAGATATTCCAAATTTCCAAAAACAGCGGCAGCGCGGGCTAAACCCGAAATCATTAAGCTATTCCAAGCAGCAATCATTTTCGTGTCAGTAACT
The DNA here is from genome assembly GCF_036705085.1 of Microcoleus sp. B6-A1. Taxonomy (NCBI): domain Bacteria; kingdom Bacillati; phylum Cyanobacteriota; class Cyanophyceae; order Oscillatoriales; family Microcoleaceae; genus Microcoleus; species Microcoleus sp. B6-A1. Next base: position 22,402 of record NZ_JAUBTU010000066.1, on the reverse strand, counting down.
GCGGGAATTCTACCCGGCCAACTGTCGTTTTTAGCTTCTTGATTGTTGCGCGCTGGCGGAAAGGTTTTTACAGTATCGGGATTGCCACCGTAGCGAACTTGAAAGAGTTTAGCCAAAGCCGTTTCTACCGTGTCGCTCAGTTTTCCCGGATGGCGGCGCTGCAATACATTCTTGCCTTCAAAATTGCCGTTGCGACTAACAGTAAACTGTGCTTTAATTTCTGCCAATTCCTCAGCAGTTAATAGTTTTTCCAGTTCCGCATAAGTCCAGACATAAAATGCTCCTTCTTCCGGTTCTGACCCCCCCGTTGCCCCCCCTTGGTAAGGGGAGGTTGAATTTTCTGCCCCCCCTTGGTAAGGGGGGGTTGAATTTTCTGCCCCCCCTTGGTAAGGGGGGGTTGAATTTTCTGTTTCCCCTTGATAAGGGGGGGTTGAATTTTCTGTTTCCCCTTGATAAGGGGGGGTTGAATTTTCTGCCCCCCCTTGGTAAGGGGGGGTTGGGGGGGTAAAGCTGTCCGCATCCTGTGCAGCATAAAAATAGCCTGTCGGCGCAATCATTTCTCGCTTCAACCATTCTACTGTCCCCGCGATCGCAGTTTCAAAAGCCGGTTCTTGTATTCCCGCGCTCCACAAATTTGCTAAATACTCAACAATTTGACCGTTGTCGTAGAGCATTTTTTCAAAGTGTGGCACAGTCCAAGTAGCATCAACCGTATAGCGGTGAAATCCGCCTCCTACGTGGTCGTAAATGCCGCCCAATGCTAAGTCTAATCCGCGCTGAGTGCAGACTTGTTTGCTGTCGTATTTTGATTCAAAATTAAATCGCGTTCCCCGCAGTGCTAGCTCAGCATAAGGTATCATCGGAAAACTGGGGCCGGGGTTGCTGCCCGCAATAATTCCGGTGTTGATTTCTAAGCCTTTTTGGAAGATTTGGCGATTTAATTCGGCAGTTACTCCTGACAGCGCTGCCGACTGTTGGAGGTTGCTTAAAATTTCTGCTTTGAAGGCTTCTACTTTGCCTTTTTCTGTGTCGTAAAAGCGGCGAATTGCTTGCAAAACTTCTAAAAATCCCGGCCGTCCGTAGCGCGGTTCTACAGGGAAATAAGTGCCTCCGTAGAAGGGAACTCGCTCGTCTGGAGTGAGGAAAACGTTGAGTGGCCAACCGCCTTGACCGGTCATCATTTGCAAGGTTTGCATATAAATGCTGTCGATATCCGGGCGTTCTTCACGATCGACTTTTATCGGTATAAAATGCGAATTCATGTATTCGGCGATCGCGCGATCGGAAAATGCTTCCCCTTCCATCACCGTGCACCAGTGGCAGCTAGAGTAGCCAATTGACAGGAAAATCGGTTTATTTTCGCTTCGGGCCGTTTCTAGGGCTTCGTCGCACCACGGCCACCAGTCGATCGGATTTTCGGCGTGTTTCCGCAGGTAAAGGCTTTGGGATTGAGCAAGACGGTTGACCATAATCAAATATACTTTTACTCGTGCTGGGTAAGCTTGTCAGTTCTATAGCAGTTTAGCGCGAGATGTTTTAGTTGAGTTGTTGCTGATAATTATGTTTTAATATTAAGGCTGATTATCTCGATCTAATATGAGCTTATCATCTCGGAGAACCTTCAATCAACAGCTAGGACAATTTTTGCTGAGTGCTGCTGTTCCTCCTGCTGTTCTCAAACTGAGCCAAACTGAATCCTCAGAGCCAGCTTTATTAGAAACTAATCTTAACAATTTGCTGGCGAAAGCAGACCCAGAAATAGAATTATTAGTCCCGACCTTTTTAGGTAACGACAAGCGTCGGTTCTACGGCAGAGGTGTTCCGAAAAGTTTGAAGTTAATCGACAAATTTCAACTCGGCGGCGGCCGGACTTTTCTGGGAAGGCGGTCTGTAGTTTGGAGCGGTGCCGGTTGGACAGGACAGCCGACAATTACCAGAGACGGGGGAAAAACTTATTTAATTATAGGTGCTTATGACCACAATTTGCGAAAAATAGATATTGCTACTAATAAAGAAGTTTGGCGCTATAAATTTGATGATGTAATCAAAGGTTCATCAACGATTTATATCGATGAAAAAGCTAGCGCCGAAAACAGAATTGTAATTTTGCAGGGAAGCCGCAGTGGTGGCGGTGGCAAAAGTGTCGTGCCGAGTTTTAGGGCAATATCTTTTAGAACTGGCAAGGAACTTTGGAAATTGGACATCAGGAAAACGCCTAGCTACAGCCGCGATAATGACAGTAGCGCTTTGGATCTCGGCGGTGGCGTTTTGTTCAATGCGGGGGAAAATGCGATCGGCTATTTTCTCGATAGTTCCACAAGCAATGCAAAAATCAAACAAGGCATCAAGCAGCCAAATATCTTGTCGGAAGTACAGCTTTATGCAGCAGCAGATATCAGCAAGCACCGCGGCAACTTGGTAGCGGAGTCATCGCCATCACGGCTCAAAGATAGAATATTTATAGCTGCTGGTTCCGGTCATATTTACGGTATTAGCATTGCAACTAAAAAGATAGTTTGGGATTTCTATACTGGTTCTGATTTGGATGGAAGTGCTGTAATTTCTAAATCAGGTAAACTGTTTTGTGCCATTGAAAAACAATACATTCAGGGCAACGGCGGAGTGCTGAAGCTGAATCCCAACAAGGAACCGAATGCCAGCGTCGAATGGTTTTTGCCTACCGGAAATCGCCGAGTTTCTAGCTGGGAAGGCGGGATAATTGGCTCGGTGGCGTTGAATGACGAGTACAATTCAGGGGAGTTTCCGGCGCTGTTTGCCACAAATGCGCTCGACGGCAATTTGTACATCGGTTCCCAAGATATGATTACAGGTAAAAAAACTTTTGTGCCTTGGCGTAACCAGTCTTACGATACTCCGGTAATAGTATTTAAAAAAGCGATTGGTTCTTCAATTTCGACTCCGATTTTTACCGATGGCAATAAACTGATCAGTGCGGGATACAACGGTGTTTATTTGTTCAATTTGAATTGGGAACGAGCGAAGTCGGGAGATCAGAATGCTTTGAAAAATGCTAAAGGGGAGTTTTACCGTTTGAAAGTAATAGAATCGGGGAGATTTAAGCCGGGTTTGTCATTTGAGGCGACGCCTGTAGTGTGGGACGGAATTGTGAGGATTTGCGCGAGGGATGGCTGGATGTATACTTTGGGTTAGTTATTGGTATTTTGTACCTCTATCGGGAACAGGCTTTCCGGCCTGTTCCACAATAAGTAGACTCTGTTGTGGAACAGGCCGGAAAGCCTGTTCTTAAAAGGGTGTTGAAATCCGCCAAGGCCACTACCTGCCGTTTAACTGCGCTTATATCTTTCATATAAAGGATGTCAGGTATCGGAAACCTGTTATAGCAATCCTCGCATCATTTGCGAATTTCTTACTCCCTCCCCTTACTAAGGGGAGGGTTGGGGTGGGGTAAAAAATTTACGACTCCTGCAAGGATTGCTATAGCAGCAGTGCACGAGCTTGATTGGTCGCTGTTGATTTTACTAAGGTGGGGATTGCGATTGTCGCTGAATGCTGGGAATTTCGATCGAACTGAAGGGAAAGAGTACGAACAGGCGTTTGGGCGGTGGCAGTTGAAGAAACAGGTGGGACAGTAAAAAGCGCTTTTTATCGGTATAAAGTGCGAATTCAGGTATTGGACGATCGCGCGATCGCAAAATCCTTCCCCTTCCATCACCCTACATTAGTGGCAGCTAGAATAGCCAATTGACAGAAAAATCGGTTTATTTTCCCTCCGGGCCCTTTATAGGGCTTCGTCGCACCAGGCCAACCAGTCGATCGAATTTTCGGCGTGTTTTCGCTTTTGCTGGCTAAGCTTGTCATATTATTTCCGATCGATTACCCCTAATACCGTAGGGGCGGGTTCACAAACCATACCTGCCAATAATTGACAACCTCAAAAACCCGCCCCTTGTATCTTAAAAGAGTGAGACGGTAGGGGGCAGGGCCGTTTCATTCTCTTGTAGGGGCAATCCCCCCGTGGTTGCCCCAATCCCGTGACTGCCCCAATCCCGTGGCTGCCCCAATCCCACCAAATGCCTAACAAATCCTGGATGGGTGGGCATTCTTGGCACAACCCGTACAAAAAGCTGGTTTTCCCTAGGGGCAATCCGACCCCTACTCCCCGTGGTTGCCCCGAAACAGCCCTGACGGTAGAGGCGTTCCGAAAACTATGTCCCAGAAAGTCGAGTCGTCCCTTTAGTCTGCCAAAGTTCCGGCGTCACAGATAATAACGAGCACCGAAACCATTGGTCTCTAAATTGAGATGTTGCACCATGATCAACAAGCCTGTTTTGGGCGGCCTCTCCTGCCCAACCCCCACTCCCCACAAGAAAACTCATTCTTTGTGGAACGGGCCTCAAAGCCGGTTCTTGGTAATGCTGCAATATATAAGTCTCAATGGCGCTGGTTGCTGAATCCGAAAGGGAGAATCGACGCACCGAATATGAGCCCCGATTTTGCCCAGAGTTGTAGCCCACATTCCGCAGCTTCCACTGTCACCATCGGTATTTACTTATTTTTACCCAGCAATCAAGCTCTTGCTTAAATTTTTCTACCGTACATTCACGGATAAAAAACTTTTTAAGCGTATACTTTAGAGCTTAAAAAGACTTTTATCAGTAATTATGCTGGGTGACACCCAGTCTAGGGAGCTGAGTTATAGCTTTTTAAAAGAGAGAGAAGTCAGGACTAAAATCCGGGTGGCAGCACCCCTATTTTTTGATGCACGCCATAGGAAATAGCTAGCTAGAAGCCCTCAATTTAGGCATTTTGCCTAAATCCCATCAGCGTATTCTGAATCTTCATCGAATCTTTATCAAAACTACTTGCATTAACTTGTGCTTTGCTTTAGATTGAATATGTGAAGGAAAAAAACCAGCTTCCAGTCAACTTAAACATAAAGGTGTCAACCATGAAATTCAACTTAAACTTGGTCAAATCTATTTTAGCCGTTGCCGGTATCGCCGCTGTTAGTGGAGTCTCCGCAGCACCTGCCTCCGCCTTCAGCTTTAGTAATATTGCTAGCGATAATACATCGGGAGATGCCTATGTAAATAGCTTTAGCTTTGATGTCCTAGATAATGGCTCCAATAACGTTTTATTCAACATTTTCAATAACAATACAGACCGATCCGCCGCCGAGATCTTTATTGCTGCAGTTCACTTGGACACAGGTTCTAATACCAATTTATTGAGCAACTTTGGCATTATAAATGGTCGTGGTGTTAACTTTACAGAGGGAGCTACTCCTCTGCCACAAACTAATAACCTTGCTACTCCTTGGTCTACGGATTTTGCAGCTGGGATAAATCGTACGCGGGACGGTGTCCAAACTGGTGAGGTTTTGGGATTGAGCTTTACTGGAAATTATAATAACGTAGTTGACGCGTTGAATAATGGTACTTTGAGACTAGGGATGCACGTCCGGGGTATTGGTCAGAAGGGCGATAGCGATGTTTTTGTCAGCACTGGCAACACTGAAGCTACTCCTGAACCTTTAACAATGCTTGCTGCTGGAGCCGCTGTTGGTTTTGGTACTATGTTCAAAAAGCAACGCGCTCAAGCTCAAAAAGCTGAATAGGCGATCATTTGAACTCGTTTTCGATTCTGGCTTGATGCCAAACTGATTATTGTATGTTCGAGCTAAAAACCTGGTTTCACCAAGAAACCAGGTTTCTTAGTATCTGATAGGGTGCAGCCGTGAAAACCCCGGACTTTTAAGGCGAGATGAAACGCAGTTGTAGCATTACCGCTGTTATTAATATCTATAATTGAGTCCTGGGAATCAAGTGGATCAACTAGGCATTGAAACATCTTAGAGGGCGAGCAATCCCTGCAACGGACTAATCCGAATTGATGCGGCACAGTTCAATGGCGAATAATCGCTGGATGGGTGGCGTAATTACAGCACCCCAGGGTAGTGGTATTGAAGGTCAAGTCGCCCCTATACAGCGCATTTAACAACTACCGTAATACCATTTTTCTAAAGATGTGCTATGGATGAAGTCTTAGCCCCCCCTTAATAAGGGGGGGTTGGGGGGGTAATATCTAGCGCTACTTTATGAAATTGGTATAAGGCTGTTTCTTAATAATTTCCGCTCTAAATACACTGAGATTTTTTAAAAGGAGATAAGCTGTTACGCATTTAAATTGGAAAATCGGGACAGGCTAGAAGCCCGTCCCACAAGAGTTTTATTGATTTTTGACACACAGTTTAAATGTAGAACAGCTTAATCACTATTGATCCTTGCTCGAACTCTAACTCGCTCAGCCGTATTTACTCGAACCTCAGTGTCACACCGTGCGCGGTGCTAATTGCGTCTACTCTCAAGAAATCCCAGCCTCATTGAGGCTACTTATTTTTAATTTTTGTTGATTCACTCGCTTTTTAGTCTTTGCTTACAGGGGCAAAGTAATACCATTTATCTAAAATCGTGCAACACTCTTCGACCCCCCCTAGCCCCCCGCAATGCAGCGGGGGGAACAAGAATACTGTTGCATTCTTTTTTAAAATTGGTATAAGCAAGCGCTAGGCATCCAACCAATCATTTCGAGTAGCAGTCTTTTCATCTAGGTGTCCTAATGCTGAGCTATGGGTTGCCTCTGAGTTTCACCATTCATCAAATTCCAGAGTGTCTACTAACCTCATCTCAAAGATTTACGGCGATTAAAATCCTCCGAGTCCTTTCCGTAGGAGGGTTTCAAGCTACTGAGTTGTCCACATCCCCCACTATTTTTATGATATGCTTTTACAATAGTCTGGACTGTTTTTAGTTCGTAGTCTGAAACCCTCGATTTTCCGTGGGTACTTTGATTGCCGAATCGCCGAGAAACCCTTATTCTAGGGTTGGCCATCAAAAACAGTCCGCAGTATCGCTCTCATCAATCAACTAATAACTAATATCTAAAATGTTCAAGAGAAAACTTTTTTGGCTCATCATTATCGCCACAGCTTTAGTAACTCTGAATATGACACTCCTGTGGAAAGTGGACGATGTTGCTCATTTTTGGATGAGTATAGTTTTTTGGTGCGCTGTGGGTTCCCTGCTTTGGGACAACCAGGATATTCTCAAACAGAGTGATATAAAAAGTGACCTATTATCGAGAATAGCAGGGACGCTATTAATAGCTTTTATTTTATTTCAAAGTGCTGGGGTTTCCAGTAAATTAGATCCTTTTTTAAGACTTGCACCTTTTTTGTCTGGTTTAGGTTTGAGCCTGCTTGCAGTAGGTTTTCAGAACTTAAAACTATATTGGCGTGAATTGGTAATACTATTTTTTCATGGCACCCCCAGTGTCATTACGTCACCTTTAGTGGATTTTGTTACCTCCCTTACTGCTAAATTTGCTTATTATTCTTTGTGGTATGTCGGTTTTGATGTAACACGTGACGGTAATTATGTTGCTTTACCGACAGGAAGGGTGTTGGTAAATGGGGGTTGTTCGGGTATAGAGGCAATGAATTACTTATTAGGTTTAGCTGTAGTTTGTTTGGTGATGTTTCCTACTAAACAAAATAAGGCTTTGGTAATAGGTGTCGCTGTCATTTTTGGTTTTATTATTAATGTTTTTCGAGTGGCGGGAATGGCATTGTTAGTTGCATCTAATCGCCTAGATTTGTTTAAATATTGGCATGAGGGTGAAGGTTCATTAGTCGTGGGAATGATTGCAGTGATTTTGTTTGGGATATTTTATCAATTTATGTTGAAACGAGATAGCAAAATTAGTCAAAGTTCGGCAAATTAATTAGTTTAAAGTTGAGGTAATATAGCCTTTCTCAGAAAGATGAGGTACGAATTTTGACCTGGAAAGCTTGACACTACAGGGTTTCGGTATACCTCATGTTACTGAGAAAGGCTATATATCGGTGCTTCGATTTCCCTTCCCATAGTCAGGAGTCTCACTCAAGTGTCCGGGTGTTGAAATCCGCCAATTTCACTACCTGTCGTTTAACTGCGTCTATATCTATCATAGAAAGGATGTCAGGAATTATAGGAAACTTGTTATGGCAACCAATGAAAGTCAAATAAGTCAAATTTACGGTTCAGAGGATGCTCAGGGTATTTTACAGCTTGCGATCGCACGCCGACAAGATGAAGGGGAATTATCCAGAGTGCAGCTTTTCGAGATTGCAGCGGAATTGGGCATTTCCGAACAGGATATTGTAGCGGCGGAACAGCAATGGTTAGCAACTAGAGGAGAAGTTCAAGAAAAGCTGGTTTTTAACTCTTACCGTCGTCGCAAATTGCAGAAAAATGTGACAAAGTACGGCATTATCAATACTTTTTTAGTTTTGTTTAATCTAGCAGGTTCGCACGAGCTTTCTTGGTCACTGTTCATTTTACTAACCTGGGGATTAGGATTGTCGCTGAATGCTTGGAATGTTTATCAAACTGAAGGCGAAGATTACGAACAAGCATTTCAGCGGTGGCGGTTGAAGAAACAGGTGGGAGAGTCGATTGGTACTGCGACGAATAAGTTTATGAAGTGGTTGCAGTCCTGATTTTCTATGGTAAAAAACGCGATCGCCCTTTCTTTTACTTCACACTCGTGAAGTAATTCGGGTTTTAACTCGTTACTGGAAAGAATAATTGTTAAGGTTTTTTCTTGAACCTCTCCCCAAGAGCGATCGCCCTTTATTGAGTTATACAATGAAGGACACTGCAAGGCTGTGTCCCTACAAATATCCCTCTTTTAGTCCCTCCCGCCAGTCGATCGCATTCTCTGGGCCTGAAAACCTAACTTTCCTGGGGCAATTTTCCATTAGCAGCATCTTCAACCACAGGATGAATTAAAGCAGATCGCAAACCTTGCCGAATTTCCGAACTCAAATACCTGCGCTGCAAAACCTGCCATTTTTGCCAAGCTGCATAGCGATTTTCGGCCAACAAACCCGCCAACTTCGGCAACTCTTTTTTCAGATCGCGATCGACAAAATCTGTCAGAAACTCGCCTAAAACTTCACTGTCTTGAATATCGCCCAAACATTCCTGAATAGCTTTCACATCTTCGACATAAACTTCGTAAGTCTCGCTGTAAAAATCGCCAAACAGATTCATCAAATAGCGAACCCGCTTAGCTTGCTTCCGCAAATCGTGCAGAATAGTTCCCTCGGCTGCTAACTTCTCTTCGACAGCCTCAGCATTCAAATCCTTAGCAATTTTAACTTTGCCATCTTCATATTCTGTACCCAACAGCCAAGCCGGATGGAGAAAAAACTCGCTGACTTGAGGTAACAGTAAATCCGGCAAAACCTCAGCAATTGGCAAATGTTCGATCGCCTGAAACTTCGGTTCTTCCAACCAATCCTTGATCGACTGCTTCAGCGATTCGTAGCTTTTGTGCTCTAAAATCGCCCTCACCCCTTTCAAAGCCCGGTGGCGCTGTTTGAGCAAATTCGACAAAGCCTTATCCAAAACTTCCTGTTCGTCAGTCGGCAAATTCGGGTAATAGCGATTTTGGAGACTTTCGAGCATCACATCCAAATCCCTGAGCGTTCCCAGAATCCGCCCCACCTTACCAATTTTACGTTCAGAAGCCTCTTTTGGCCAATCTAAAACCGGAGCAAAACCAGTCACAGCCGATCGCAAACGTCTCAATCCCACGCGCATTTGATGAAGTTCTTCCGCGTCTTGGTCTTTGAGAACTTCAGCCTCGTGCTCTACAGTTTTGCGGAAATATTTCTCAATCGCCCCAGATGCAGCGTCTCCGAGAGTTTTAACTTGAGTTTTAACTTTGGCTGATGTTTTTACGTTCATGGCAGGTGTAGATTCCAGATCCCCGATCGACTTTAATTTGGATTTCAAGGCTTTGCTAGTAAAGGGTTTACATCCTAGCACACCACCCCAATTTATGACTGGCTTCCATACATGAATCTTAATATTAGGTGCTTGACAGTTTATACAAAGTCAGCATTTAGCAATCTCAAATCTGCAATCTAAAATCTGCAATCTAAAATCTAAAATCTGCAATCCAAAATCTAAAATCTAAAATCTAAAATAAAATGTCCCTCCCTCGCCCTTGAACTCATAAAAATCGGATTTCTGACGCGCTTTCCCAAATAGGTTAAGATCGCTGCAAACCGATGTTTATTCGCCAAAGGGTGAGAGAGGGTGCGATCGGGAGGACAAGTTTTAAATTAAATCAAACCCGCCCAGGCTTCCCGACTTCAAAGAGGCAGTTTAGCCTTTCCAGTCTTTCTCAGATTGTTGGAGCACGTAAGTTGCTACATCCTCGATTTGTTCGGGCTTCAAGCGGCCGGCGAAAGCAGGCATAGCATTTTTGCCCTTAGTTACCTGAGTGGTAATAGCTTCCAGAGAATTCATGCCGTACTTCTCAAGAGCACTCTTTTTCAAGGTTTTCATCGCCATAACCACGTTGCCGCCACCGATGTGACAAGCAGCACAGTTCGAGCTAAAGATTTTAGCTCCTTTAACAGCATCACCTGCCAAAGCAGGGCGACCAAAGCCGACGGTAAAAATTGCGAACGCTAATAGGGCGATCGATAAGAGTCTTTTCAACGCAGTTCTCCTCTAATGGACACGCAAAGGGTGATTCTTTAGATATTTTACCTGTTTTAACAGGCGCGATCGCGCAGTCGTATCGCCTTCTTCCGAGTAATTTACCACTTTTTGGCAGTGGCAATTCAACTCTCAAAATTCTCCACGCCCCAGCCCGGAGCTTTCTGAGCCGCCCGGATCACAAAAGCCGCTAAATTTTCAATCTCAGCCTGTGGCATCCAGCTTTCCGGCACTTGGCGGCACCAAAAAGTCTCCTCAGTACCGTCATAAGTCATCGGTTCTCTCAGATACGCCACCAGACTATTGATGTTGTTGCGGGGAGGCGTTGCCCCCTTGAGGTCAGCCAAAGACAGAGATATCGTCGGATCGGGCAAATTAGCTCCTCCGACGTGACAATTCAGGCAATTTTGCTCGAACAATACCTTGCCCGCAGACAAATCAAACGCCGAAAACAAGCGAGTATGTCCCTCAGAGTCCAACTCCAGAGCCACAGGTTCGCTGGCTTGTAAATACCTATTCACGTAAGAATCGGCAGCAGCCAAAACAGGTTGAGGAGCCAACAGCACGAGTGGCAAAATAATTAACATCCCCAACAGAAAGCAGACAAAAGCACCACGACGCAGCATGAGGGACTACAACCTTTTGCGATAATCAATGAGCAGGAGGTAAATTTTAGATTTCAGATTTTAGAGCGAAAAACGACCAGCCAGCAATCCTTGCCGAACTTCAGCCATCTCCCAATCCAAAATCCAAAATCTAAAATCTAAAATCTAAAATCGATTAGCGAGCGCCTTTGCCACCAGCCCACTGCTTGGAGACAATTTTTGGCTGCAACAGAATGTGACCGGCAATCGCGTACAAATCGTCATCCGAGAGATTTCTCATCTCAGCGAAAATATCCGCACTCTTCATACTCGGATGCAGTTCCGAAATTTCCTCAAACCCGTCGTAAGTGGTGGGATTTTTCATAAAGTCCACCAGCGACTCAATATTATTCCGGGGCGGGTTGGCCAAAGCCAGAGTTTCCGGGCTCAAATTCACGTTCGGGTCAGTTTTTGTCATGCCCGCAGCGTGACATTGAGCGCAAGCCGAATTGAACAGGCGTTTGCCTTGCTGAACTTGTTTGAGGCTCAGCACCACTGGAGCACCCTTGTCATTCAAAGTCACAGTGCGAAGTTCAGGACTCAGTTCGACAGCCATCGCACTGCTGACAAATAACTGAAAGCTCAAGAATACAGCGGTCAGAGCAATGAAATATCTTTTAAGCATGGTTCTCCTTAAAAAAATCCGGCAAATTATTGAACGCTAAGAGATCATACCTGGCAAACAGATTTGTGTTCAAAATTCCCTCTTTCTGCAACAACTGGCGAAAGTTTGTGCAGCCATACCTTTAAAGGTAGAGGAATTTTGCGATCTAATCTGCAAGAAGTTTTGAGTCGCGCCTTTTTTCGAGAGTGGACATAATTGCCTTAACATCCTCCAAAGCCAAACGGGTTTGAGGGTGCTTGTAGGCAATTTCCAACTCATCGCACAAGCGGATCACTTCTTCAACAGGGACGTTGAAGTCCTCTGCTATTTCTGCGATGGACAGGTCTGCAAAACCCATAATTTTTAGGTCGCTGACAGGTCAAAATTGAGTTGACGGCTATTAACTGAAAGCCGGACAATTTTAGAAAGCGCTGTTAGCTTGTTCTGTTAGTTTGTTCTGAGATTTTGTTCGATCGCAAGCTAACTAACCGCTAACTGCGACTAGGCATTTTTGCCCAGCCTAACTTCAGGGCCAATCAACTTCCGATCAATATCATCCCACTGCTGGGTCGTTATTACCAATAGGAGTTGCGGGCGCGAGGTTCAAAACCCGGTGTCTGCGTGAACGTCTCGTTACCAAACTAAATATTTTTGGTAGAAGCCTGGTTTTGAGCAATTCCTCAGCAATTTCCCTCTGGGCCCCCACTCACCAACAGACAATCCTCCGGCGCGGCAGCTTAGGGAGAAAGTTTGAAAGCGTGAGTCTGCGGGGGCAAAGCGTGGCTATCGCTGCCATTGAGGGCGGGAAATTCCGAGTCTGCCAAGAAAGGCTGTGGCTGGTGGAGGCTGATGAGCTGACCAAGAGTTTTCTTTAATTGAGTCCGGGGTACAATCAAGTCTACAAAACCGTGGGCGAAGGAGTATTCGGAAGTTTGATAATTTTCCGGCAGCTTTTCCCGCAGAGTTTGTTCGATTACCCGGCCGCCCGTAAAGGCCACAGTAGCTTTTGGCTCTGCAATTATAATGTCTCCCAGCATGGCAAAACTGGCGGTGACGCCGCCGGTGGTCGGGTGGGTCAAAATCGGGATGTAAAGCAGTCTCGCTTCCCGGTGGCGTTCCAGAGCCCCGGAAATTTTAGCCATTTGCATCAAGCTGAGCATTCCTTCTTGCATTCTTGCACCACCGGAAGCGCAGACAATGATTACGGACAAGCGTTCCCGCGTGGCGTGTTCGATGAGGCGAGTCAGCTTTTCTCCGACTACTGAGCCCATGCTGCCGCCGATGAACTGAAATTCCATGACTCCGAGGGCGACTGGCAAATTTTCGAGTTTGCCGATGCCGGTTTCTACGGCGTCTAGGTGGCCTGTTTTTTCTTGAAATTCTCGGAGTCGATCGCTATATTTTTTTCGATCGCGAAATTTCAGGGGATCGGTGGCGTGCAGTCCTTCGTTAAGGGGCACCCAGGTATTGGGATCGATCAACTGCTCGATGCGATCGTCACTGTAAACTCTGATATGATGCCCGCATTCCAAGCAAACCATTTGATTTGCTCGCAGGTCTTTGGTATAACTCAGGGCATCGCAAGCTTCGCATTTATTCCAAAGTCCGTCCGCAATTTCTCGTTCCGGCCGTTCTTGGGAGTTCGGTACTGATTTTCGTCGATTTGCAAACCAATCAAATAGAGACATTAAAACTTGGTATTTGTTAACTGTTGACTGTTGACTGTTGACTGTTGACTGTTGACTGTTGACTGTTGGCTGTTGTTATTTGTGAGTTGTTAGCTGCTACCAATAACTAATAACTAATAACTAATAACCAATAACCATAACAACAGACAATAAACAACAGACTTGACTACTGACTATTGTCCTCTTCAACTGGACTGATGAGGAGCCATGCTGTTCGCTGGTGTTGTGGGAGAACTTGCAGGGCTGTAGCACTTCCAGCCCCGAAATAAGATGCTATGCCCAAGTCTACAATCCGGGCCGGGATTTCATGAGCAGCTAGGAGCTGCTGCATTAATTCCGCTTCCCAACGAAAGCTAGTAGTTGTAAGTGTAATCCAAGACACGGAACAATTTTACCAATTTTTGAGACAATATTATGTTCGATCGCGCCTGACTACGGGCACATCAGAAACTAAAATTCGGGAAAAACAACTGGAAGTAAGTAGATAAGATCGCTTCGCCCCACAGAGCAGTAATTGCTGTACCGAGAGCCAGAAACGGGCCGAAAGGCATGGGTTGACGCCGATCGAGCCAGCCAAGGGCGATCGCCCCGCCACCGGCAAAAGCCCCCGCTAAACAGGCAATAAATCCCGCTAGCAGCAAGTATTTCCAGCCCAGCCAAGCTCCCATCAAGGCGGCTAATTTGGTATCTCCGGCGCCCATAGCATTCTGCTTCAGCCCGATCGTCCCGGCGAGTCCGATCGCGTCAAACAGCCACAACCCGACAACTGCTCCCGCGATCCCATCGAGTACCAGATAGTTTACCGAGTCGATCGGACTAAATGTCGGCCACAAACCTTTCGCCATTTGGAAAACCAATCCGAGCACCAAACCCGATCGAGTTAAAGAATTAGGCAAAGTCATTGTATCGCAATCAATCAAAGACAAAGCCAACAGCCAGCTAAACAAAGCCCAAAAACCCAGAGTTTGCACTGTTACGCCAAACCGCCAGAAGATTAGCAAAAACAGCAAACCCGTAGCTGCTTCCACCAACGGATAGCGGGCAGAAATCCGGCTGCGGCAGTGATTGCAGCGGCCCCGGAGCCACAGCCAACCGAAAACGGGTATATTTTCGTAATTTCTGAGTTGATTTAAACATTTGGGACAGCGAGAAGGAGGGTTGATCACCGACAAACCCGCAGGCAACCGATAGACTACCACATTTAGAAAGCTGCCAATAGCCGATCCGACAATAAAGACGATCGCCATGACAAGGCAATTAAAGATTATTTCCATTAAGTTGACTGTTGACTGTTCACTGTTGACTGGGGTTATGTATCACTTGTTACTTCTCAATAGTTAGTTCTCAGTTGTTAGAGCCTGTACGGTCAATTACCCATCATAAAAGGTATTAATAGTCAAGAATGCAAGTTTTCATAAAATCCTGAAAACATGGCTCTTCACTAGAAACCTATTTTAGTGCGAGCGTTCGAGCGGACATAATATTAGTGACTAATTACCAATTCCTCATGCCCAATGCTTAATTATCAATTACCAATTACCACCAATGACCAATTAGCAATTAATACATTTGAGATTCAATTTCCTCAAAAGTAACAAAACGTTCACCGGGCAATAAAATCGGCTGCGAAGCAAAAATTAGCTGACCTCGATCGCTTCCTTGACTGACAACTACACCCGCCGGACGCTGCATCTGCTCGGAATGCACTTTCAGATACATACCATAGGCCGATCGAGCAGCTCGGATCAAATCGGGAGCTAGCAAGCTGTGACGTTCGGAAGTTTCTCTAGTGGGTTGTGGGTTTGGCTGGTATGGAGTCACTGGAAACTTATCATAATGGTATAGGTCGAGTTACTGGTGTAGCATCTCGATCAATAGAACTTACCCTATTTTTTAAGAATAAACTTAGGTGGAAATTATTAATAGATTAACCTACAATCCTCCCCTGGCTGCGATCGAACTGCGACTGCGATCGCTCCTTTCGGCTCAACTGTACGCTGCTGCGTGGGTAGATCCGTCCCCCGCAACGCTAATGGGGGTTTTCGAGCACCTGCGAACTCTGCGCTACATTCTCCACGACTACGTACCCAGGCTCGTGTCCGAATCTCCGCCCAACCCAGGCGAGGTGCGCTACCAGTGGCAAACAGGCACCTTGCTGTTCACAGATTTGGCAGGGTTTACCTCGTTGTTGGAAGCGAATGCTACCCAGGGGCGCAAGGGAGCTGAAAGCCTGCTGGGCGTGATTAACGACTATTTTGCCTCGATGATTGAAATTGTCAGCAAATCGGGCGGGGATTTGCTGGAGTTTACCGGAGATGCGATGCTGGTGCAGTTTCCGTCAGGAGTTTACCAAGAGGATACAGCCAGGGCGGTGCGGGCGGGTTTGCGGATGCAGCGGGCGATGGCTGAATTTGCCAATATTGAAACGGCGCGGGGTGTTTTGTCTTTGAGGATGCGGGTGGGCATCCACTGCGGCCGCTATATTAGTGCTGACATCGGTACGCCGCTGCGGATGGCTCACGTACTGCTGGGGCATTCAGTCCAGCAAGCTAAGCAAGCTGAGGGTTCTGGGACTGTGGGGCGGGTGTGTGTGACTGAAATTGCTAGGGAGTGTTTGGGAGAGCAATTTCGTTTTGAACCCGGGAAACCGGGTTATTTTTTGGTGGCGGACGATTTAACGGACGATCGCCTCGGAGAGTATGATATCACTTTGACTGGGCGACGGATGCCGAGTTCGGTATTGCTCGATCGCAGCGTGGCGGGCTTGGTAAAAGAAATCGGGGAAGCTGTGAATCGGCTTGAACCCCTTGCTAGTTATATTCCCAAAACTATCCTGAGACTGCTGGTGGAAAATGCAGACAGGCGGAAAATTCCGCCGGATTTTCCTGAACCGACGGTGATGTTTGTCAACTTGATTGGTTTACCAGAGTCTGTAGACAAAGCTTCGCTGGAGGAAGAAGTCAATCTGATAGTGGCTTTTTCTCGGGTGTTTGCGTCGATTGATGCTGTAGTGTCAGCTAAAGG
This sequence comes from Microcoleus sp. B6-A1, assembly GCF_036705085.1. Lineage (NCBI taxonomy): Bacteria > Bacillati > Cyanobacteriota > Cyanophyceae > Oscillatoriales > Microcoleaceae > Microcoleus > Microcoleus sp. B6-A1. The sequence continues at coordinate 5,904 of NZ_JAUBTU010000066.1, read as the reverse complement.
AGGCGTGTTGCAAAAAGTAACGGCGCACTTAGACGGTTCGGATATGCTGATTTATTTTGGCGTACCTGACGCTCACACGGATGATGCCAGCCGCGCGGCTAGTGCGGCGATTGCAATCCGAGATCTGATTGTAGGTTGGCCTCTGGTAATTATTGCGGGTGAAGAAGTAAAAGTAAGCTGTCAAATTGGGCTGTCGCGGGGGCCGGTGTTTGCTGCTGAGGTTGGGGAACCGCGAGGGCGCAGGGAGTTTAATATCCTCGGTGATACGGTGAATACTGCTGCTCGGTTGATGAGCAAGGCGGCGGAAAACCAAATTTTGATTGGCGAAAGGGTGTGTGAGTCGATCGAGCTAAACTTCATTTGCGAGGCTTTGGGATCTGTTGCTCTGAAGGGGAAATCTGCTCAAACTCCGATTTTTGCTTTGCAAGGTGCAAAAGGGGAGAAGGGAAAAAGTGGCGTTTAAATAACTTTGCTGGGTAATAGTTGTACAGGTTTTATGGTTCACAAAGGCAAGTACAGCACAACGTTTTTCCACTGTGACTACTAAATGTTATTTTTATATTTTTTTACGATACTTCACAATAAAAACCGCCACTTCGTCAGATCAGTTCCGGTTGCATCGGAATGATTTAACCGCAGAGAACGCAGAGAACGCAGAGGGAGAGCGGAGAGAGATGAATAATTCGGATGAAGGGCCCAATTAATATCACTCGCATAGACTAAACTCCGATCGATACTTCACCGTTCCGCTGCAATCCTGCAAGGCTCCGCTTTCTAACTCCAATACCATAAATGCTTCATCGGGAACATCATATTCACATTTTAAGCTCTTTCTACTAGCAGGAATAAACCCAAAACGCGGATAAAAATCTGGATGACCAAGCACAACTACTGCCTGAAATCCCGATCGCCCGCACTCTTTTAAACCTTCCCGAATCAGCAGCGTTCCTATACCTTGCCGCTGATAGTTGGGTAGAACTGCGACTGGCGCCAACCCTAGAATCGACAAATGCCTAGAACATTTTCCTGCGACGGCAACTGGACTGAAGAAAATGTGTCCGACAATGCGATCGGATTCTACCGCAACGAAGGAAAATGTAGATGCAATTCCCCGCAATCGATCGACTAGATTAGCCTCATTTTCTCGCCCGAATGCCGCAATGTTAATGTTGCGAACAGCTTCTACATCTTCTGGCTTTTCGGTACGGATATACATAGCTTATATTGATTGATTGTTCTAGCAACTCACAGTCATTATTGCGGTACAAGCTGACTGGAAGACAATCGCTTAATGCCCTCCATCGCTGTAGTTTCTCCGGCTTTGTCACCGCCCTCACGAGCAATTTTTAAAGCTTCCTCGTAGGATTCGAGAGCTTGAGCATTTTGACCGAGACTTTCATGAATTGCGCCCATATTGTTGAGCAAGCGTCCGATACTTGTCTTGTCGCCGATTGCTTCTAACATCGGTATTGCTTGCTGAAAATATATCAGCGCTTGAGTATCTTTGCCGAGTTTGCGGGAGGTAAGTGCCATGTTGTTGAGGAGGCGGCCGACGCCAGCCCGGTCTCCGATTTCCCGGCGAATTGCTAAAGCTTGGTGGTAAAATTCCATCGCTCTATTAAAGTCGCCGATGTTGTAGTAGACGCCGCCCATATTATTGAGGGTACGGCCTAAATCGCGTTTATCGCCGGCGGCCGTGCGAATCGTCCGCGCTTGCTGGTAAAATTCGATCGCCTTGGCGTAATTGACCTGTTCTGCGTACACGGCCGCGATGTTGTGGAGGGATTCTCCAATTTCAATTTGGTCGTCGGTAGTTTTGGCAAGTTCCAAAGCTTCTTGGTGCAGTTTCATCGCTTCGGAAAAATTGTCCCCAATCCGGTTGACGAAACCGATGAGATTGAGAGTGCGCGCGATACGACGCCCTCCGCTGATTTCTCGGTGAATGACTAAAGCTTGCTGCAGAACTTCCAAAGCTTTGGGCCTCAAACCCATTTCGCCATAAACTTCCCCCATATTGTTGAGGGTTTCTCCGATTCCCGCTTGGTCGCCTAGTTGCTTGCGGATTGCCAAAACTTGCTCAAAAGTCTCGATTGCTTCTCGAAACAAACCCTCGCGGTGCTGTTTTACTCCTGTTTCAAAAAGTTGGTCTGCTTGCGTTTTGGGGTCTGTTGCCTGAGCGCGTGAAGCGAAGCTATCCCGTAGGGAATCGCTCGCTTGGGCGCGCCTCGCATTTATAATTGGGGCATAAGCGCGGGCGTCTGAAATTGCCAGCAAGCTGAGTGCGGGCGATAAGACAATACTTATAGCTGCGAGATAGCTGAAGTGGTAAGAGCGGCGGTGCACCGATCGAGTCCTCCAATAGCTAAGTGATAACTATTAAGATAGAGCTTTTTGGGGTGTTCCTGCCGAATTTTTTCTCAATCTCTAGGTTCTGATACCAGTTTCAAAAAAGAAGGCAACTGTAGACCCGTGCTTCAAACCCATACACAATCAGTCGTTCCCAATTCTTCAATCCAAAATCTCAAATCTCAAATCTCAAATCCCATGACTGAGTTTTTGTCTTGCCAGACGGCCATAATCAGCGGCATATTGTTGAGAGCGGATATGACAGCAAAGTTTTTGCTGGGTGGAAGCGATACTTTTTCAGAACTTTGCAAGATGATGTCCTGTTGGTCAAGCGTGATCCAAGCAATTCCTGACAAAACTTGAATTTTTCGATGAGTTTGAGGCAATCTGTATACCTCGTTTTTCATCAGAATAATGCGATCCTCTTCGAGGGCTCCGCTAACGGGCGCTGCACATTCGGAAGATATTTGAAGCATAGCATCTCCTACTTGGTAATTGGTAATTGCTACTTGGTAATTGCTAATTGGTAATCGAGAACTGTATTTCACTTCATTTCCACGCAACCCACACACTACTATTGGCAATAACGCCGATCGATCCAAGCGCGCATTTCATCATCCGTCGCCACACAGGTAGAGCGACCTGTAGCCCGATCGCAACCGTGCCACCAAGTGTTACCATAGCGATCGCACGTCTGCCAAATTCTCAGTTCGTCCTCACTCGAAATGAGGTAGAGCAAAAACTGCCCAATTTTTTTTATAGCTGAAAAGAGAGATAGCCCTTTATGTTTTTCGGATGGGTTAGCTCGATCGGTAATCGAAAAAATTTGGATGCTTGGGGTATCGATTGGATTTTTGCAAGTAGACATAGCCCACACCTTCAACTTATATTTTCCACAAGATTTGCACTAATAAGATTACAATAAATGCTTAACATTGTAATATTTTCAGCGCAATAACAGCCCACTATTGTTGGCGTGCAATTCCTGTGAAAGTCAATCTGTTATCTAATAAATTCACCTTAACTCTTTGGTGATTGACAATCAAATCATTGCTTGCATAGATTGTATGAATAAAATAGATAGATTGACGATCGGGCAAAAAGGCTATGAATGAAATCAATACGCGGCGGATGAAACTCTCTCAAATTCAGGCTTTGATAGCCGTAGCAGAGTGTGAAAACTTTAGCGAGGCGGCTTTGCAATTGGAACTGTCCCAATCCGCCGTCAGCCACGCCATCGCCTCTTTAGAAACAGAATTGGGAGTGCAACTGTTCCACCGGGGGCGACACGGTGCTCAACTGACGCCGGTGGGGGAAAGGGTAGTGAGTCACGGGCGTCAAATAGCCTGCGCCTTAGAAATGATGGTAAAAGAAGCGGATTTGGAAAAAGGTTTGCAGGGAGGCCAGGTACGGATAGTTACTTTTCGGAGTGTCGCCACTCATATCCTACCGGGTATTATTGCTAAATTTCGCAGTTGCTTTCCCAAAATTACGGTCAGCATTACCGAAGTTTATTATACTCAAGCTGTAGAAGAAGCTTTGCGATCGGGCAAAGCAGACATCGGCTTTGTCTCTCTTCCCATCTCCGATGAATTTGAAACGAGGGAAATTTTGCGGGATAAATATCTGGTTTTGCTGCCGCCGAAGGCGCAATGTAAAAGTGCTAAAATTACCTGGAAAGAATTAGCGAATTATCCGCTGATTTTGCAGCCGATTGAAAATGCTTGTTCGATACCGCTTCGCAAGTATTTGACAACTGCGGACTTTCCCATAAATATCGGTTACGAACTCAGCGAAGATTCAACTATTGTCAGTATGGTGATGCAAGGTTTGGGTGCAGCTATTCTGCCTCGTTTGGCCGCGGAACCGATACCGTCTTCGGTGAAAGTTTGCAGTTTACCGTCGGATTTTGAGAGGGTAATCGGGGTGGCTGTTTTGCGGGATGGGCTGTTAATTCCGGCGGTGTTTGCGTTTTTGGATTTAGTTAAAAGTGCTCCAGAGGTTGATAGTGAGGGTGAGTTTCCGATTAATCCTTCATGAGAAACCTGAGTCAGTTGTTATTGGTTATTGGTTAGATGGGGATTTTGTTACCGCGATATCAGCGGATGGACACAGATGAACGCGGATGGGATTTTATCTGCGTTCATCTGCGTTCATCTGCGGTAACAAAAATGGCCTAAAATAGTACGATCGCTGATTTCTTAGACTTCTTGCAAAAGTCCTTTCGATCAAATTTTCGGACGGGCTCTCCGGCCCATCCCACAAGAGAAAAAACTTTTTGTGGGACGGGCCGGAGAGCCCGTCCCAGCTATTTTTGCAAGAGGTCTCTTATTTCATGCGCTTAGCTACAAGACTAGAACTGTCGCCTTGGTGGAATTTGATTCGACCATCTACCAAGTTTTTATCCTTTAATTTTAGCCAACCGCTACCAAATGCAGGATCGTTCTCATCATTACCGTCCCATGTAAACTCAAATCGCTGATCCTTTCCATCTTTTATGACTTCGCCGTCAATTTCACCTGATACTAAACCGAATTGAAATTCTCCTGAACCTGTTTCATCAATCTCGATATAGGCTTCAACTTCCATGTCCAAATAATCACTATCCCACATTGCCATCTCTGCGATCCGCCATGTACCGCTATATTCCATTGCTTTCATCCTCCACTTGTGTTATTAATATTTGTCATCTCTCTCACCCAGTTGCGGAAATTCACCTCCGCTTCTACTTCATCTAGCTGCGCTGCTGCCAAGAATTCGTAGAGCTTTTCCTTGGGAACGATCGGAAAAGTGGGGCTGACAGATACTTCTAAATACTCATCGTTCTCTAGCTTATAAATTCGCCATTCTCTACCATTGTACCGCCAAAACTCTCGTACTCCCATACTGGCGTAGAGAGCAGGCTTGTTAATATCGGTATGGGTGATATCTATTTCCACTACTAAATCGGGTGCTGGATCTGTGGCTATATCTACTGTACGACCGGCTACGAGGGGCTGATTTTGGATGTAATAGGCATTATCTGGTTCTGCACCGCGCTCTAAGTCCGATCGATCCAAGGTTGTCGAACCCATTGTTTTGATTTTTAAACCTAGCTCTACAGCCAAAATAATAATCAGTCGTTCGATTAAGCGTGCTGAAAATTCGTGTTCTTCTAAAGGCATGGTAATTTCTAAAATTCCCCGGTCGAATATCAATGTAGCCGCTCGGTTATCGCCTAAAATCTGTAGCAGTTGTTGATAACCCTGCCAAGTAATATTTCTCAACAATACTCGCTTTTCGCCTATGAGTAACGGTGGTGCGATCGGTGCAACAGAAATCATATTTTTTACTTCCAGATATGATATTTTTAAGATAACATAAGGAACAGGCAAGATGCCTGTTCCACAACTAACAAATTTTTCTTGAACAGGCAAGATGCCTGTTCCACAACTAACAAATTTTTCTTGAACAGGCAAGATGCCTGTTCCACAACTAACAAATTTTTCTTGAACAGGCAAGATGCCTGTTCCACAACTAACAAATTTTTCTTGAACAGGCAAGATGCCTGTTCCACAA